>JAITXQ010000085.1 GCA_031284675.1 Rickettsiales bacterium
CAGACAAAACAGTTTTGTTATATCTTCCATGGGTAACCTCATCTATTTTTTTTGTATTTGTTGAGTTTACCCTACTCTCCTGCCTTTTCTATTCTTTTTTTAATCCAGAATTAGCGTTAAAAGCAGCTAAATTGCAGCGTTTAAGGCTTAAAAAACACCAATACTGAAAATAGACAGTGATTAGGGTTTCTTTTGCCTTTTTTCTATTTGGTAAATTTCTTAATGTTTATAGCTAAAGGTTAGTTGTAAAAAAGCAGCTAGCGTTCAAAATAAAAAAACGCTGAAAAAAAATATAAATATTACAGCTGCCTTTTAGCTTAGGTTATGCAAGAAGTCTATAATTAAGCCTTTTAAAATTTATATCAACTAGTGCTATATTTTTCTCCGCAGGAAAGTTATATTGTAACTATGGACAACATAATCGTAAAAAAATTTGGTGGGACTTCGTTAACTGATTTAAACCGAGTTGCAAATTTGATAAAAAAAGATGTTGAGAAAGGCTGTAATGTAATCGTTGTTGTTTCTGCTGTTGCAGGATTTACTGATCAAATGGCTTGTCAGGCTAGGCAAATCTCAAATTTAAGCTGCAGACAAGAGCTATCAGAATACGATGTTATGCTTTCAGCGGGAGAGCAGATCTCTTGTGGCCTATTAGCGATCACTCTCCAATCTATCGGGATTAATGCTAAATCGTGGCTTGCCTGGCAGTTACCAATTGTAACTGATGATTTTTATTCTGAGTCTAAAATAAAGACAATAAAGATTGACCGTTTGAAAAGATCTTTTGCTGAAGGCTATACTGTTGCGATCGTCGCTGGTTTTCAAGGTATACATGATGATAGAATCACTACTTTTGGAAGAGGAGGCTCTGATATATCGACAGTTGCCTTTGCAGTGGCTTGTAGTATTAAGGTTTGCGAAATTTTTACTGATATTGATGGAATATATACAGCTGATCCGAAAATTGTTCCAAAGGCACGCAAACTCAAATCTATCTCTTACAATGAAATGTTGGAAATGTCGTCATCCGGTGCTAAAATACTGCATAATCGTTCAGTACAACTTGCAATGAAACATAACATTAAAGTGCAAGTGTTATCCACTTTTAAAGAGGTAGAAGGCACTACAGTACTACACGAAAAAGGTGTACTAGAGAGATACTTAATTACTGGAATAACTTATAGCACTAATGAAGCTCTTATAACTTTTACTAACCTTGCAAATACCTTACATACTTTAAAAGATATAGCAGGGGCAAACGTTAAAATTGATATGATACATGGATCAAGTTTCGTGATTTCCAAATTTGATATTGATTTAATGAAAAAGTTGCTGAATGAGAACGAAAATTATGCTATAAACAACAATGTAGCTAAAATTTCAATAATTGGCATTGGTGTTATGTCTAACACTGAAGTGATGCATCGCACACTCAAGGTTTTAAGCGAAAAAAAGATAGAAATACTTGCTATCACAACATCTGAAATCAAAATCAGTATAATTGTTCAAAAAGAATGCGCTGAAGCTTTAGTTAGAGATTTACATACTGAGTATGAGCTTGATGTGCAGCACTAGAATAGGCTTGAGATGTATGGAGTATTGTGGCAAGCTTGAAAACTATGCTTATCAGCTATATTTGGGAATTGAAAACATTGACCATTCTAGAACTAAAGCCAATTCTCCATAAACAAATGGTATATGTGAGAGATTCCATAAAACCATGCAAGATCCCCATTATTTTTAGAAAGAAGATTTACAGCTTTTTAGAAGATCTGCAGGTAGATGTTGATCAGTGGCTGTGTTCCTATAATCAGACAAGGCTCTCTCAGGAAAATATTGCTGTGCCTATGCAGACCTTTTTTGATAGTAAATACATTGCTTTCAAAAAAATATTGATAGCATTAAACAAGAGTCTGGTAGTAGTTTAAACTACGTCAATTCTTTTGTCAGTTAATTCTTGTCTGTCAGATCAAGTCTAAATTACTATACCTGGGAGCGACCAAGTAAGGTGATTTTTTGAACATTCCATAAAGGGTTACTGCATTCAAGCAGTAACCCTTTATGTATTTATTAGATTAAGTTATGGTCGTAATGAATATGATCGCTTGCACAATCAAACATTTTCACTAAACCATTTTCTAGATAAAGGTTATATTCACTGTGTTGATCTGATAATTCAATATTATCTTGCTCCCCTAAGTTGAAATGACTTGAATCTGACAGCAATTCGTAATTTGGATTATCTATTTTACTAATGCTACTTATCACTTTACCATTCTCATTAGATATAGCTAAACTATAACTATCACCAACCTTCATTATCTTGATCGATACCTTATCTTCAGACAACACTATAAGTTTCTTCGTATCACTATCATGAATTACGAATTTACCATCTTTAAAGTAATACTTGTCTTCTGGCAAAGCACCAACCTTATATTCTGATTCGGCCAATTTATGCCAAAACTTTAACACAGAGCTTTTATCTTCCCCTTCTGCTTTGTCATATAAAGACCTTATGTCATTATAATCTATGGTTACATTTGCCTTATGTTTTCCTTCTGAATCTCGATCATGGCTCTTTTCTATTTTTAGAATTGTGTCTTTTAGAACCATTTTTTCTTGCTCTTCATCTTGTGTGCGCATTACTGATTTTCCAGGCGCTTCTAAACCTCGCAATGAAGCTGGCTGAATAGTAGGCTGGACTTCAGCTCTATCTTCACTTACTTGTCCTTTTACACTGTCAGACTGCATTTCGTCTTCTCCATTACTTGCTGCTTGTGGCTCAGATTGAGCATGGCCAGACTCAACAGAATTGTCTTCTGTGCTTGAATTGCTTTTTACCCAATTAGAGAAACCTTCTCCTTTTTGAATTTTTTCTTGTTCGCTTTCATAAATCTTTTGCATCATTTCCTTAAAATAAAAGCGACCATTCAGAGTTTTCCTATCTTCTGTTGCTGCATAAAGCAAATTATCAATAAAATTTGGATAAGTCTCTTCAATATATGCGATGACCGCCGCTCCTGTCTGATAAGGATCAATAGCTCCTTTAACTATTTCCTCTAAAGTGTGCTCTTTATATTTATTACCAACTAGTTTTGCAAAATCAGCTGCTTGTTCTCCTTCTGTTAAATGCGTAACATATTCTGCTAAGCCTTCCATTAAAACTTTGCCAAGATCCAACTTAGAAGTTAAATAGAACGTTAATGCATGAACAAGTTCGTGTTTTATAACATAGTTGTAATCCTTGTGATTCACTTGCCCATCATGATTAAAATCACTTCTAGCATTTTCAGCATGAGAGTACATGTTAGTAATATAGTTATTATCGGAAGACTCAGCTGCACCACCACCTGGTATGTGAACATCATGACCGCCACTTAAATATTGTTTATAACTTGCATGATCTTCAAATAAGAACAGTCTAAAGTTAGCAACATTCCCATGTGCCGTAAGTGGATTGTTATCTTTTTTTATTCCAAAAACTTCATTGAACGTTTTTACAGTGTCTTCTAATGATTTTAGGAGACCTTCATTATTGATAACACCATCGCCGTTTTGATCAGTAAGATCTTCAAAACTTTTGTCCTGAAATAGATCAACGTTTAGATTAAACTCATTATCAGTATCATCCTCAGTAACTTTTAGATTTATTCTACCCTGGAATGTTAAACCTGTTTTTTGTTCATAATGTTCACTTGATCTTGTTTCCTCCTGAACTTTTTTCATCCCTCCGAATTCACTTTCTGTTGGAGGTGTTATACCATGCTTATTATATATCTCCTTAATTTGATCGATACTCATACTAGTATGCACAAGCTCTTCAGAGATTTTCTCATATAATGCGTGGTACTCTGCCATTGTATATCCTTTATTTGTTGGATCACTAAGCCATTCTTTAAGACTTCCTTCTGGGTTGTCTCTTAGCCAGTCTTTAAGTCCTTGATCGCGAATATTTGGATCATTTTCCAAATATTTTCTCATACTCTCTTCACTTAACCTTGACTCGTCAAGATTTTTAAAAACCCAGCTTCTTAAAGTTCCTACATTAACTTTGTTATGTATGAACTTATAATATGCATCAGAATCCACAATATAATTTTGATAACTCTGATGATCAACTGAGCCTACCTCTGTGTATGAAGCTTTAATATTAATTTTATCAGCTATATATCCATGATCATGATTTCTTACTGAATTTGTTTCGTAATCTACATAACATTTTGTGTCGTCTTTTGGTACAAGAGTAAGTAACTCATCTGTTGTAAATAGAGGAATACCCTTTTCCTTGCAGAAGTCATTTATTTCCTTAATAGTAAAAGGTTTTTTTATCATCTTCTCAGAGATTTCATAGTATAGTGAATCAAATTGCTTCACTGAAACATTCCCGTGAGCTTGTTTTTCGCAAATCAGTTTGTAAAAAGCATGATCATTTGTGATCTTTACATTTTCAACAGATTCATCATCTTTTGCTTTGACTCTACCTGTTGTCTGTAATTCGTCTTTTATAACTCTAGTTTTACTATTTTGTATTGACATATAATTAGGCATTTTACCCTCCATTTCATATTTAATTTTCAAATATATGTTTTAATATTAATATGATTTCTATAAGAAAGTGTAAATTCCCATATTAATATAATTTATATCTTAGCAAAGAAGTATAAGTAATTAATTTGATATGTAAAATGTAGGACATAGCTAAACAGTATACAGCTAGATTCCGGAATCACATTGGATAGGGTGACAAAGACAAAAGCAAAGTGGTTTATTGACTTTCATTCTGTTGAAGCACTATACTAAAGCCACGATGGGTAATTAGCTCAGTTGGTAGAGCATTTGCTCGACACGCAAGGGGTCACTGGTTCGAGTCCGGTATTACCCACGCGACTTTGTTTATAAAAAGATTTTATATGACAGCAGTGCACAACGGTAAACATTCATCAGTACAATCCAAGCGTTTAATCTACTCCATAATAATAGTTGCAATAACAATGTTTATGGAAATAGTAGGTGGAATAATTTCACATTCGCTTGCTCTACTATCAGATGCAGGGCATATGCTCACTGACCTCTTTGCTTTAGTTTTAAGCTGGTTAGCACATAGGTTTTCAGCTAAGAAATCTGATTTGCAGAGATCATACGGATATCATCGGTTGCAGATAATTGCAGCATTTGTTAACGGTTTAACTTTATTCTTCATTGCAATAATCATTATAATTGAATCAATAAAGAGATTTATTTTTCCAGTCAATGTTGAATGGAAAATAATGTTAATGATTGCTACACTTGGCCTGATCTCTAATATCATAGTCTTTTTTATATTACATAGTAAATGCGAAAGCAATATAAATATAAAAAGTGCTGTACTGCACGTTATAGGAGATATTTTAGGTTCTGTAGCTGCTATACTTGCATCCATAATTATCATGCTTACTGGATGGCAAATGGTGGATCCTATCTTGTCAGTATTTGTTAGTGTAATAATTCTAAATAGTGGCTACAAAATTCTAAAGAATTCTTGCCATATACTCCTTGAAGGTACACCTGAAGGTATATCAACTGAAGAAATAAAAAGTAAAATTATGTCAGAACTGCCTGAAATAATGGATGTGCACCACATACATACATGGTCACTGTCTGATAATTACTTTATCACAACTATGCATGCTAAGATAAAGCAAAATGCACAACACACTGATATTTTATATGAGATAAAAAAAATACTGCTAGATAAGTTCGAAATTGCACATTCCACAGTCGAGATCGAGTATGATGAATGTGCGGATAACAAGATACTTAAACATTGACGTTTATAGACCATTATATTATCACTAAAACATAATAATATTAGTAAGGTAGACTATGATAGGTATTTCTCAATTACAATTTCCTTCAAGAGAGTCTAGCAAACTAAAATTTGCTGGTTATTTTGCAACTTTTGTTTCTTTAAGCATTCTAGTTAACCCTGCTAATGTCTTTTTGTCTTTTGCTACCATATTCTTTAGATCTGAAATTAAAACTTTTTATATTTACAAAGAAATAAAAATTGCAAAAAAAGAAAAAATAAGCAAAAAAGACTATTGGGAAATATTTTTCAAGAATAATACGATTAAGATAGCATCTTTTTTCTTACTTTTTGCTTTTATAACATATCTAACTTTCACTACCACTTTCTTGCTTATTTCGTTACTGGGAACAATACCACTCACAATGCTGTTGATTTTATTGCAGAGTGAACTCAGGCCAAAAAATTTTAATCCTGTCACATTATTTAAAGATGCCATGAAATTTTTTGTGGAAGGTATAAAAGAAAACTCACGTGGGCTAGTCAATAGCTTTGATGTTAAGCTTGAACATTTACTGCCCCATCAATTAAATGATGATATCATTAAAAATATTGATAAATTAAAAGATGAGTATGGTGAACAAGTACCTGAAGACGTAATCAAAAATGATGAATATACTCAATTCATTAAATATATAAATGATTCATATGAGCTTAGTGATGAAGATAAAGGAAGGGTGATCGAATTTTTTGGAGATTTTTGCAAAGATGATCAAAAGCATAGCTCTGGCTTCACAGGCGGACAAATTTTACTTCTAACTCTTAGAGCCTGCAATGATGGAAACAGAGAAGCGATAAAAAATAAAAAAGATGCGTTAATTACAAATTTGCTTGATAGCCAAACCTTCTCTAGAAAAGAGCGAATCCCTAACACCTGCTTTACCGGTATTGTCTACAGAATGTTAAGTACATTAGAAGGTCTTCATCCTGATCCAGAAATTAAATTCGTGCCTCCCAGACAAATATTACTCTCAGAAGCAGAAAGTGAAGCACGTAAGTTCATGTTAGACAGGTTAAAAAACAAGAAAAACAATAAAGAAATTTTTAAGGCTTGGTATAACGTTCAAAATGGTTATGAAGACGATAAAAGTCAAAAGGTAGTTGATGATTTCATTGAAGAAGCAAGAATACCATTAATGAGAAAATTGCTTGGTTTTATTTCAGGTTATACCGAACAAGCCGTGCTATCATTGATAAAAGATATTAGTTCTACAAAATTGAATAAATTAGGATGTTCTGAACTGGGTCAGCACATGAAAGGTAAACTGAAGAAACATGGTTTAGATCATCAAGAAAGTTTACTTGAAAGCATTGAAGAAAAAGTATTCTTAGAGTTATTAAATCGAGATCTACTCAAGACAGATTTTTCTCTAAAGGATTCATCTCTGGATGAAGCTCAAAGAATAGCTGATAAGATAGTAGAGAAAGAAGTGAAGGAATTTAAATTAAGAGCTGAGAAAACTATTGAGGGTCAAGTGGTTGGAATGTTAGATAAGTTAAAGATGCTGCAACAAAGTAAAAGATGCTATAGAGTATATGAAGAACTCAGTCGAAACAATGAAAATGACAAGGAAAAAATAAAGAAAATTTTACAGGAAAAATTAGCAATACCAGAAGCAGTAATGGATGAAATGTTAAAAAAAGAAGCTTCATGCAAACTAGAGCTAGAAATTGAAGACGTTTATAATCAGGATAAAAACAATATAACCATGCTTTATAAAAAAATAAAAAAAGCAAAGCAAGGGTCTATTGAGAGTGAGCTGCTAATAACTCAAGAAATAGACAGTGTAGTAAAAGAAAAAATTACAGACTTAAACAAAGAGGACAAAACAATGCCATCAAGCAATTTGTCTCGTAGCTTAAGTGTCAATAATTTGGCAGCACGTCATCTATAAAATTTATGTTCTTTGCCTTGCAGAAGATTTGCAATATTTTTATGGTGCTTTAAGAAAATTAATATTGTTACAATTAATAGTGTTAAAAATAAGTTTTTTTGAAAAAAGAAAGATGCTAATACAGCTGCTGTAGTAGAAGTCAAAGAAGCAAGAGAAGAGTATCTAAAAATGAAAAATACTGTGGTCCAAGTTATTATGAACACTAAAGTAATATAAGCGTTAAGTGCTATCAAAATTCCCAAAGTTGTTGCCACTCCCTTTCCTCCAATGAATTTCAGCCAAATAGGAAACATATGCCCTAAAACTGCTAAAATAGCAGATATATATATGCAAAGATTGTCATCGAAAAATTGTTGTGCTATGTAAACTGCAATAAATCCCTTAAAGGAATCCAGAAGTAATGCCAGAGCAGCAAGACATTTATTCCCTGTCCTTGCAACATTTGTAGCACCGATATTACCTGAACCTACTTCTCTTAAATTTATTCCTTTTATTCTTGTAATAATTAAACTAAATGGTATTGAACCTAATACGTAGGATAATATAAGAACTATATACTTCTCCATTATATCCACGCTTTTAGTTTCACTCCAGCACGTGATGTATAACTGTGCGAATGTTCATTTTTGAAAGTAAGGTGTACGGCAAATGGTGTCATTCCAGTACTTGACACTGGAATCCAGTTCTTATTGTACAACCATCTAGCATATTCATTTGAAATTAAGTTTTCTGGATCCCAGTGTCTGGACACTGGGATGACACCAAAGATTAGCATCTTCATCTATTTTTTTTGTTTAACTGACACTTGCACCAAGAACCTAATTGATTTTGTTATTCCTCAGCCTTTTTAGATAGCACTGAACCTCATCATTAATCTGATTGCTAAACAGTATAAGCGCTGTCATGTTGATAAGAGCTAAACAAGAAAATAAAGTTCCACCTATATTGGCAATAGTCATGATATCTCTAGACAAACCAGAAAAAAATGCCACAATCACTACCGCTATACGATATATTACAACACTTCTGGCACCAAATAGGTATAACCACCCCATTTCACAGCAATATACAAATGAAATCACTGAAGAAAATGCAAATAAAGGTGCAGCAATTGTTAAAAGTATAGGAAACCATGGAGAAACAGTCTCAAATGCCTTTTGAGTAATTAATATCCCTTCACCAACACTAGTTTGATACGCACCTGTTATCACTATTGTTATTCCTGTTAAACAGCAAATTAACATTGTGTCAAAGCACGGTTCTATCATAGCAACAAGGCCAGTTCTTACTGGTTCTTTATCTTTAGTTACTGCATGAGTAATTGAAGCAGAACCAACACCTGCTTCACTGGCAAAGATTGCTCTTTGAATTCCAGCAACAAATGCCCCTACCATTCCTCCACCGACAGCATTGAAATCTATCATACTGGAAAATAATATTTTCAATGTATAACTGAGGTTGTGAATATTAAATGCAATGATAATAATGCAACTAAAAATATATATGAGTGACATAATAGGTACTAATGCAGAAGATACTCTCGCTATCCTTTTAATTCCACCAATAATTACTAAACCAAGCAGTGCAGAGATTATAGAAGAAAGAAACCAAGGATGATTGTCCACCCAATCTGAATGACCGGATAATATGAAAACCATTTGGTTGGTTTGAAACGCTACACTTCCACCAAGACCTGATAATACAAAAAATACTGCATATATCGCAGCAAGAACAATACCAAGTTTTTTAAAGCCAAACTCTTCTAAACCATTCCTTATATACTGAAAGGGACCACTAAATAACTGCTCCTGACCTTCTGTTCTATGTCTAAATGCTAAAGTCACTTCAGCAAATTTTGCTGACATACCAAAAAAACCTGTGATCATCATCCAAGGCACCGCTCCTGGTCCCCCCATTGAAATTGCAATTGCAACACCAGCAACAGTTCCAAGGCCTACCGTACTTGAAAGTGCAGTTACAAATGCTTGAAAATGCGTAATGTGACCATCGTGATGATCTGTGTCATATTTTCCACATAAAATAGCGAACGCATGCTTAAACATTCTTATGTTGAGAAATTTAAAACGTAATGTCAGGAACACATAACCAAAAGCTAGCAGAAGGATTATAAATGGCACGTAAAAGATCTTGAAAAACAGTACTTCATTCATAAAGTTATTTGTCCCATTTAACAAAGCGTCATAACTTTCGTAAAAACTGGAACCGTATGCATCATTAAATAATAGGCAAAATAATGCCATACAAATTAATCTATAAAACATGTTTAACACCTTTTAGAATTGTAATAAGAATCTATTGTATTTAGGACTTCTTTTCTCAGTAAATATATCGCAACAGCATTTGGAATCATAAGACACATAAATAAACTGTCACCTAGATAAGATATAAATTCTATATTTTTTGACATACAACTGATATATACTGAAATCACTATAAGAATTTGGAATAATATTAGTATTTTTTTATTACCAAATAAGTACAGCAAAGCAACTTCGCAGTAGTAACAATAAGCTATTATTGTGGAAAATGCAAAGGAAAACATTATTAGCGGAAAAACCGACTTGCTGAACAAAGGCAAAGCTGTTGAAAAAACCGCGCTAATTAATGTAATATCGCCCACGTTGTTAATGTTATGCATACCGGTGATTATTATCACAATACCAGTTAAAAATGAGATTAATATTGTATCTATAAATGGCGCAATCATTGCAACACACCCAACTTTGATTGGATCTACTTCTTTCACGACGGAATGTGCTATAGCCGCTGTTCCAGTACCTGCTTCGTTAGCAAACACTGATCTTCTCACCCCTGCTATTAATCCGCTCAATACCCCGCCTCCTATAGCTGATTTGTTAAAGATATCTTGGAATATTATGGATAAAGCATTCAGCAAATTACTTCCGTTCACACAAATTAAATATACACACATACCTATATATAGCGTTATCATAATTGGTGCTAAGCTTGTTGCTACAAAAGCAATGCGCTTTATTCCTCCTAGTATTACAATTAAGACAAGTAGAGATATAATAATAGATACGTTATATTCAAATAGGTTATTTGACAGCGCTGCTATCTGATTCGCTTGAAATGGTATGCCGCCAAAGATCATTGCGATAATCAGCATAATCGCATAAGTGAATGCAAGAAATCTGCCAGTTTTTGCAAATCCAATCTTTGCAAGCCCGTACTTCATGTAATAAAAAGCCCCGCCAGTTATATTTTCAGAGCGATAAGTAAATGCAAGCACCACCTCAACAAACTTTATCGACATACCAAGTATTCCGGTAATTATCATCCAAAAAATTGCACTTGGGCCCCCTATTGTCACAGCAATTGCAACCCCTGATATTGTTCCAAGACCAACTGTTCCTGAAATTACTGTCGCAAACGCTTGAATATGAGTAATTATGCCATTGTTATTGCCGTTACACTTTAGATTGAATAGCGTTTGTATTCCATATTTGAACAATCTGATGTTGATAAATTTAAATCTAACTGTACAAAAAATCCCAGTCGCAATTACCCAAATAATTATAAACGGAATGTTGAATATCTTTATATATAGCAATGAGTTTAATAGTTCACTTACCTTTGCAATCATGCTGCTCTCCATTCTTTATTAAAATTTGGTTTTATGTAGCTAACGAGTCTTATATGTAAAATATATATAAAACCCGACGCTTATTGGAATAGTAAGTATGTACACTACACCTAAAATTGGTAGTGTTATCCAGGGTTTGCTTATAAAAAATATGATCAATATTCCAAAAAATGATACAAATATATAGGATAGGCTTTTGGGAATATAAATATATTTTGCAGAGAAAGTTGGAATATGACTTATTGAAAAAAATGAAATAATCAGAAAGTAACAAGCCGTATTCCTTATGTTAAAAAATTGTTCTATAAGGAGTAGATATTCACTTTCATGAGATTGAAAGGTAATAATTATTGGCAACAAAGAAAGTAAAGCACATACCGGTGCTGGAACGCCAGAAAAGAAAAATTTTTCCCAGTATAATTGTTCTGAATGTAGCAAAACGTTAAATCTTGCAAGTCTTATTGACATGCAGATTACGTATATCATCACTAAGATCCAACCTATAACTTTAATTTCGTTTAACTTCCAAAAATACAAAAGAAATGCAGGTGCTGCACCAAAATTGAGAAAGTCTGCAAAAGAATCAAGCTGGGCTCCAAAATCACTAGTTGATTTTAGGATTCTGGCTATTCTACCATCCATTCCATCTATAATTGCTGCAATGATGACAAAAATTACTGAGAATTCCCATTGTTCATTAAATGTAAATTTAAGTGAAGTGAGACCAGAACATAAACCCAATAAAGTTATAAAGTTTGGGAATAACTTAGTAATAGGCAAAAACCTACTGTTACTGCCATCGTTGTTCATATAACATCAAAAGTAAGCTTCTCTTGAACACCTTCCTTACTTAAGCTTGCTATAATTGTTTCACCACCAACAACAGTTTGCCCTTCTGAGACTCTTACTTCTATATCAGCAGGAACGTAAACATTCACTCTACTGCCAAATCTTATAATTCCAAATCTTTCACCTGCTTTTACGTTCTGAGATACCCCTAAATTACAAACGATACGACGCGCAATTAATCCAGCTATTTGCTCTACGATAATTTCTTTTCCCTTTTGATATTCGATCACAATGACCTGCTTTTCATTTTCATTACTAGACCTATTGCTCATTGCAGATACAAACTTTCCTTTTTTGTAGTTCATCTCTTTTATTGTACCAGATATTGGTATGCGATTCACATGCACGTTCAAAACACTTAAAAATATGCTAACAAGTGTGAATTTCTTCCCTTCTTCGCCTTCCACTGATGGGGGATAGCTTACCTCTTCAATTTTTGAAATCACACCATCAGCAGGACTTAGTATAAGATCCTTATTGTTTGGCACAGCTCTTGTTGGATCACGAAAGAAATAAGTACACAATAATGTTGGAAACAAGCACGTAACACCAAACCCCCAAGATATAGAGAATGCTACACACGTTACTATAAAGGAAACGACTATAAATAAATAACCTTCCTTGTTTATATTAGGTAAACTAAAACACATAATCTTATTAACAATAACCTGTTATTAACAACTTATCATCTATCACTTCTCATGAAAAGCTTTTTTTAAGAGAATTTGTACTGCTTTAATAAAATCCTTTTGGAATTGTTATATAAGATGTCATGTTAGCACACATAGTATTACCGTCATACTGTAACAACCCACCCAACACAAAATCTAATCTCAGTCTAGATTAGAACACCGATTCTTCTAAAAGCTGCTCGCTATCTTCGTCTATTGTGATAGAATTATCATGATTTCTGAGTAAATCTCTGATTTTCGTTTCTATTTTATTTGCAACTTCTTTGTTTGTTTTAAAGTAATTTTTTACATTCTCTCTTCCTTGTCCAAGACGTGTGTTGTTATATGAATAATAAGCGCCTGCTTTTTCAAGCACACCAAGCTTTGTTCCCATATCTATTATTTCTCCGAGTTTTGATATACCCTCATTATACATTATATCAAATTTCGCTTCTCTAAATGGAGGAGCAACTTTATTTTTCACAACTTTAACTCTTGTTTCATTGCCTGTGATATTTTCTTTATCTTTTATTGCACCAATTCTTCTTATATTAAGCCTTATAGAAGTATAGAATTTTAACGCATTGCCACCTGTGGTAGTTTCAGGATTCTCATACACTACTCCTATCTTCATACGAATTTGATTAATAAATATTAATATACAGTTCGCTTTTGAAACGGCAGAGGTTAGCTTTCGTAGCCCATGACTTAGAAGCCTTGCTTGCAGCCCCATGTGCTGATCACCCATATCACCTTCAATTTCAGCTCTTGGAGTTAATGCTGCAACAGAGTCAATAACTATCACATCAACCGCACCAGAACACACCAAATATTCAACGATGTGCAACGCTTGTTCCCCAGTGTCTGGTTGCGAAATTACTAAATCGTCAGTGCTTACTCCAAGCTTACGAGCATATAAAACATCCAATGCATGCTCTGCATCAATGAATACACACGATCCTCCTTTTTTCTGTGCTTCAGCAATTACGTGCAAGGCAAGAGTGGTTTTACCAGAACTCTCGGGGCCAAACATTTCTATTATACGTCCTTTTGGCAATCCTCCAACGCCTAGAGCTGAATCAAGCGCAATTTATCCTGTGGATATTGTGTCTATTTTCTCTACAGGATTTTGCTTCAGCTTCATTATTGCACCTTTACCAAATGCTTTTTCAATTTGGCTTATTGCGTTATCTAGCGCTTTTTGTTTATCACTATTTCTTTCTTCTGGTTTGCTTGCCATAGATCGTTTATGAATTTGTGTAATTCTCCATGATAACCGAACGCAAATAACTTGCCAAGAGTATTTATATATTATTTTGATGAAAAAATTAACATTTTATTATAGGGGAATATTAGCTATATAATTTAAAAGATATGACACGCGTTATTTCAAATGCAGATATTTTGTGATTCAATTGATTCTGTTAGTAACACACTAAATTATGTTAAGATAGAAAACGACTACTTTAGATAGACCTTCAGTGCGGTACAAAATAACGATAGAATATAATGGTGGTAATTTCTCTGGTTGGCAGAAGCAGCAACATTCTGCTAATTCAATCCAGGAGACCATAGAAAATGCTATATTTAATTTTAGTGGTAAGAAAGTCACTTTGTACTGCGGTGGCAGAACTGATGCAGGAGTTCATGCTTTAGGACAAGTTGCTCATTTTGATATAGAAAGAGAATTTGAGCTTTATAGAATAAGGAATGCAATAAATTATTATTTGAAATCAATTCCCATAGTTGTGCTTAATGTGGAAGTTGTAGATGATACGTTTCATGCACGATTTTCAGCAAAAAAAAGACATTATGAATACAGAATAATTAATCGCTACGCTCCTGCAGCTCTGGAAACTGGTTATGTATGGCAAGTGTTTAACCTACTTGATGTGAGTATCATGCACGAAGCTGCTAAACACCTACTTGGAAAACATAACCTTTCAAGTTTCCGCTCAAAAGATTGTCAAGCTGCAAATCCGATAAGAACAATTGATGATATCGATATCATACAAAATGGGAGCCATATATACATCAAAATATCTGCGATTTCCTTTTTACATAACCAAGTGAGGATTATTGTAGGTACTTTGGTTGAATTTGGAAAAAGTAAAACTAATCCACAAGAAATGCTAAATATATTAAACCAATGCAAAAGAAATGCTGCTGGAATCACTGCACCACCCTTTGGCTTATATTTGGTAAAGATAGATTACTAATTTAATAAAAGCTAGCAAAATAAGTAAAGGTTTCCAACATGTCATACCGACGCGGATAGATTCTGTTAACAGGAGCAGAAAGACGAGTTTTATGCTTATCAAATAACCTAAATTACTTTAGCGATACCTGGAAAATGTATTAGAGGCAGAAAAAGCAGAGAGTTATGGTAGAGGAATGTAAGGTATATTTTTTTATTGACTTACTTATGTATTATGGTATTTGTCAAAGTATTAGTGGGTAATGGCACAACATGTTTGGTGAGGTCAAAGACAACAAGCAACAGGCTAGCTCAGAATATCCAAAAATTGGTAATTGGCTAGACGAAAGTAATAGCTCACAGACTTCTTCACAGCATCTTGGTGGTGATGGTTCAAGTGATTGTGGCTCAGATTCGAGCTTTAGTTTAGGTGATTTTTTTTTCTAAAATACTCACCTTTAATGGAGCTAAGCATGTCATTAACTGAAAATGAAAAGAAGCTGCTTGGTGAGTTTTATGAGGAGAGGGATAAGGTAATTAAAAAGAATTGTGAAGAAGACAGAGAGGCTCGTTTGGGTTTTAATTCTACAAGGAGCGCTTTAGAACGTGTAGATTTGGCACAAGGGATAAGATTAAACTAACTCTATAGTAAGCATAATACTGTATCGGAGTTAGTATTTGAAGAAATACTAACTATTCTGTATCATGTTCCAGCTATAACATCTGCGAACTGCAGGAATGACAATCGTATATCTGATTGCCCAGGTGAAAACGGATTAGATGATCAGGGCAATATAGAAGCTGTAGTTAAAATCGTTCGTAAGTTATTTTTAAGTGGCGGGAGAGTAAAGTTGGATCCACACAACGACGATGATGACAGCCATGAAAGATTTTTTACGATAGTATCGAAGTGTAAGCCTAAGTTTGTTTCAGAATGTAAATAAATCTATAATACGCTTAAAAGCGCAGCACTTGAAGGTATAGTAAATGAGAACGCACAAGTGCATAAAGATGATTTGATAGTAGAGATAGAGAGTAGATATGCTTATGTGAAATATTCACAAGATAGCACTATTGAGGTTGCAAAAGTTATAAATAATCCAAAAGTAAAAGATTTAAAATTAAATTTAAGATGCCATATATTTCATATCGGAGAGAGTATAGTAAGAGTTGAAAGCGACGGAGAAGAAAGAAATTATACAGATATCTCAGGTAGCATTGAAATGTCTTTTACTACTGAGGTAGGAAAGATTAGTATTTATCTACGTCCTAATCCTAATACATAAGTGTTGAAAGTGGTAGTAAAAGGATATAAAGAGCTATTATTACAGAAAAATGGAGGTAATAATGGATCAAATAGAAGGAATACTAAAATTAATTAAAGATGATGATCTGGAAAG
>JAITXQ010000006.1 GCA_031284675.1 Rickettsiales bacterium
ATTGAACATACTCGCCATAGATCTCCTGTTAATTTCTTGGTTCACATCTTTTCTACTCTCATTTCCTATTCCGTGAAATCCAAAAAGCCTTCCATTTCCTATACTTTCTTCCTTCCTTGATCCAGAATTAGCGTTTTTAGTGTGATGACAGGCATTGCTATGATATTTGGGTATGCACTTCTAGGTTCTACATGGCTCATAATGAAGACAGAAAGTATAACACAAGGGTGGGCGCGTAAAGTTGCTTCCTATACGCTTGGTTTTGTCGGTATTTTTATGGCATTAGTGAGTATAATAACACCATTTTTAAATGAAAGAATTAAAGGCTTTTGGTTTAGTATACCAAATTTTTACTATTTACTTTTTATCCCATCGCTAACATCTTGGCTATTTTTCATGCTTTGGTTTGATCTCCAGAATGCTAAACGAGAGTACCGTCCATTCTTTCTCAGTATTGCTATTTTTTTATGGGGTATTTAGGTTTAGGAATTAGTATCTACCCATGGATTATACCTTTTCAATATACCATTCTGGATGCAGCTGCTTCTGGGCCAAGTCTATCTTTAATGCTCGTTGTTATAACACCACTTTTACCACTCATTTTAACCTATACTAGTTATTGTTATTATGTCTTTCGTGGAAAATCAAATTATGAACACACATATTAAGGAATTAGTGATCTTATGGTTAAAACGTTACCCTCAAATCAAGCAGTCGTTCTGGTTTATTGTTTTATGGGTTGGCGGTTTATTAGCAGTATCGATATTAACTTACCCGATCAAATTGATAGTTAATTTTTGTAAATAATATATTTTTTGTGTTTCTTCTCGTACCTAACTGTTCCATACAAGTCAAGTTAAGGGGATAGTAGTATTAGGAAGAAGGGAAAAAAGCTGTTTAAATGTAGTAATCTAGACTAATCTAGCAGGTATGAATTATCCGATAGCAGGAGTCAAAACCAGTATGGTGGAAAAAACCATATGCAAGGAAAAGTGCTGGTAAAGTTAAAGAAAAATAGAAAGTATCAAGTATTGTGGTGGGTTTTGGCTCCGCTCTGCTTGATATTTTGTATAAGGGGAAAGGTTTGCTACTCAAGAATTTTAATAGAACCCGTAAAGGTGAAAACATTCTTAAGGATAAGTAGACAGCATTGTGTAAACTATTCAAGGAATAGTGGGTATAGAAGGAAAGAAAACACAACTCTCTAAAAAATACTAAAATATAAGTTTTTGATATAAAAATTGTGAATTATGCAGCGTTTATAAAAATCAATTATTGATTGTATAATTTATGTTGTTGCATATAGCTGCTATAAATGGCCCTACAAATGTAGTGGAGCTTCTAATAAAAAAGGTGCTAATGTTAATAAAACAGATAGTGGATGGACTCCTTTATATTGAGTTGCTAGCAATGGCCATAAAGGAATAGTTGAAGTTCTAATAGCAAGAAGGGCGGACCCTTTGTTACAAGATAAGCATAATAGAACTCCAATAGACCTAAGTATGGAAATGTGATACAATTTCTAATAGATTTTAACAGATATGTCAAAGGTAACACTCTTTCAATGCAATCACGTGACACCATAAATATAAGCAATGTGTTGTTTTTTACAGAATAAACTAAATATTACTTTACTTAATTGGCAGATAACAGTATCTATGATGAGAATGTAACAGAATTAGCTAAACTTAAAAATACTATTTCACTTACTTTAATTAATAGTATTAATGAATAAGGGTGCAACAGAGTTACTGGCTTCCAAATCTTACAAAAATTGATTTATCGGATAATAACATTGGTGATGAAGGCGCAAAAGCTTTAGCTAATTCTTTATACTAAAAAATCTTACAACATTCCTAAATGTCAGTTATTTTCCTGAATGTTTTTCTTATTTAACTATATACAAATGGAATAGTTTATTATATGCTTTTTTTTAATGATTTATCAAGAGATGGCGTCTAATATCTTAACCCAAAAGATATATATACTGCTTCATGGTGCATGGCATGCAAGTTGGTGTTGGCGTCGCGTTGTCCCCATTATAGAAGCACAAGGTCATGTAGTATTAACTCCAGATCTTCCTGGCCATAGTAAAAATAAAATATCCTTTAAAGAAATAACGTTAAAAACGTATGTAGATGAAATAACAAAATTGATAAAACTTCAAGATAGACCTGTAATCTTGGTTAGTCATAGTATGTCAGGCATTGTGATTTCTCAATTAGCTGAAAGCATACCTGAGCATATTGAAGCACTTATTTATATTAGTAGTTTTATTCCAGATAATAACGGTTCACTTGTGCATGAGGAGAGAAGGGCAAAAACACAGGGGGTTGTCAAAGAGGTAATCATTGATGAGTATAATAATAGAATTATACTTAAACCATCTTTCAGGATATCAGAGTTGTTTTTTAACACCTGTAGTAAAGAAGAAGCAAATTGGGCAATAAATAAACTCCAGGATCAACCCTTCCGTCCCTTTGTCGATATAGTTACCCTTAGCACTAAAAGATTTGGAAGTATTCCTAAATTTTATATCGAGTGCTTGAAAGATAAGGCTATAAGTATAGAAGACCAGAGAAGGATGTATTCTAAAATTAAAGCAGAAATTTTTAGCTTAGACACAGGTCATTCGCCTTTTTTATGTACTCCACAAGCACTCAGTATGTTGTTACTTAATACCGTAATGAAAAAATAGTTTATACCATATAAATTTATGGTAATT
Source organism: Rickettsiales bacterium (assembly GCA_031284675.1). GTDB lineage: Bacteria > Pseudomonadota > Alphaproteobacteria > Rickettsiales > Anaplasmataceae > Wolbachia. The sequence goes on from JAITXQ010000006.1 coordinate 2,726, forward strand.
ATTTTTTATTATCAGATAGGAGGTCTTTAGAATGTTTAGTAAGGATTACAGACAAAATGCACACTGTCAGATGCATTTCAATGAAGAAAGTATTGCAAGAATTACTTCTCTTGTTTCTGAGAATTTTCCTGAACAAGTTATTAATATATTAGACTTATGTTGTGGTGATGGTAAAACGACTAATAATTTATTGAAAAAATTGGAACTCAAAGGAGTAAAAGTAGGCAAAATTGTTGGATACGATATCTCACCTGAGCAAATACAAGTTGCTAATAGTAAATATGGAGACAAAAGGCTACAATTCAAAGTACAGGATGTTGAGAAAATGGAAGAAAAAGATTCTTACCATGTTATTATTAGTTTGTTTGGATTACATTGGATGTTTAATATTAATGAAGTTGCATATAAAATTTATCAAGCGTCAACACCTAATGCTTTAGTGTACTTTTTTATACCACTGGAAAAGGAAGACTTATTTAATATAAGGAAAAAGTGTCTAAATGAGCATGTTAGTATTTTTAAGGGTTTTGATCATGAACCTTTTATTAAAGATAGTCGTTCATACATTAGAGCTTTTAGGCCTTATTTTTTTCTAGGTAATAAAACATTTTTTGGGACAAAAGAGATGATTTACACCGAAGAGGAATTTAAAAAATTTCTTTTAAGCTGGCTCCCTGAAGTACGTTATTTAAAGAATTGCGCAAAAAATCAAATAGAAAAGTATATAAAAAGATTAATTGAACTTATTCCCGAGAGGGAAGGAATTAGAGCAATAGAAAATAGTGCTTCTTCCAATAATAAGGATGAAAATATAAACTTTGAAGATGATATTTTTGTTAGTAAATTCAATCAAGGAAATAATTATAAGATTAAATTTAAAGAGAGATTTTTCTGTTTTACAGGTAATAAAAAAGAACTTGAATTACCTCCTAGTTTAATTAGTGAAGTCCCAAGAAATGTACCGAGCAGAAGTCTCGATAACCCAGATGCCGAAGATTTCAAAACAGTTGGTCAGGCTCGTTCTTCTTAAATAGTTCAGAAATATTTAGCAAACCATAAGCTCTAAGTAAGGAGAAATAGCAAGAGGAAGCAGTAATTCTAATAATTTATGGATCCTGCTAAAGAAATTGTCTTATTTTACTTTTTTTAAAAATTTACTGTCTTTTGGGTTTATGCTGAGCTAAGAACGCTAATTCTGGATTAAAAAAAGAATAGAAAAGGCAGGAGAGTAGGGTAAACTCAACAAATACAAAAAAAATAGATGAGGTTACCCATGGAAGATATAACAAAACTGTTTTGTCTGG
>JAITXQ010000038.1 GCA_031284675.1 Rickettsiales bacterium
TTCCAGATCATCATCTTTAATTAATTTTAGTATTCCTTCTATTTGATCCATTATTACCTCCATTTTTCTGTAATAATAGCTCTTTATATCCTTTTACTACCACTTTCAACACTTATGGGACGCTATGCAGTAAAGCCAGCCTGTATCATATATGTATAACAACTAGTTTACCAAAAAAACATAGCAGTTTTTTATGATTTGAATATAATTCTAACTTTACCTAAGTAGAAAGATGAATTATTTAATGGACTGTGTTTTAGCATCTCTTTCCTTACCATTTTTTATTACTGAGAATTATTTGTTAATTACTGCACTGATTCCGCTTTTAAGCGCAGTACTTATTTTTTTCACCGGTAAATGGCCTAGTGTAAGCAATGGTGTTACTGTTACGTCCTCTATACTCCTGTTTACATATACATGTCTATGCACTTTATGTTGGGTATATGGTGATCATTCTCAATTTATCCTTATGGATTTTGGCAATAATTTGCATATTAGTTTAAAGCTAGAATCTACTGGAGTAATATTTAGTTTATTAATATCATTTTTATGGATATTAACCAGCATATACACAATATGTTATATGCAGAATAACTATGCTGATAGTAATTACTCAAGTTTTCTATGCTTTCTCTCGATATCCATAAGCTGTGCAATATTTATTGCTTTTTCCGGAGATTTGCTTACTACATTTGTCTTTTATGAGCTTCTAACCATCAGCACTTATCCTTTAGTTACTTACAACTCAACAGATGAATCAGTGGTTGCAGGGCGTTATTACTTTGGCGTGCTATTTTTCTCTTCTTTGGTGTTATTTTTCCCTGCAATAGGCCTCTTATATAATGAATTTCATACTTTGGACTTTGTAAGCGGGGGAACATTTAAATTCGACACTTCACTCATCACTTTCACTGTAGTGTGTTTTGCCATGTTGATTTATGGAATAGGCAAAGCTGCATTAATGCCAATGCATTTTTGGTTACCAAAAGCAATGATTGCACCAACCCCTGTGAGTGCACTGTTGCATGCTGTTGCTGTTGTGAAATCCGGAGTTTTCATCATCATAAAAGTCATATTATATACTTTCGGTGTTGATAACATGCAACGTTTTGCGCAGCAAAATTGGTTTGCTGGAGGGTGGCTTCCATACGCTGCAGGATTCACCATAATTACTGCTTCACTAATTGCACTAAAGCAGAAAGAATTGAAAAAATTGCTTGCTTACTCTACCGTCTCTCAATTGTCATATATTATACTATTCGCTTCAATTTTTAGTGAGCTTAGTGTAAAGGTTGCAACTTTTCAGTTAGTTTGTCACGCATTTGCAAAAATCACTTTATTTTTTGTTGCAGGTAGCATAATAACAAAAGCAGGCGAAAAATATATAGATAGAATGCACAGCATAGGACGGAGTATGCCAATTACCATGATAGCGTTTACTGTAGGTGCATTATCTATGATAGGAGTGCCACCTGCTCCAACTTTTTGGAGTAAATTTCTCATATTTCAAGCTGTTTTCAACTCTAATAATGTAACACTTTCTGCATTTGTCACTCTGGTGTTAATTGCAAGCACTATACTTAATGCTATGTACTTTTTACCAATAATTTACAATGCTTTTTTCTCGAAGTCTTCCCAAAATTTTTTCATTAAAAAGACACCTATTTTTCTGGTTTTACCGCCAGTTATTACTGCTATATGCACTTTGGTTATTTTCTTTAGTTATCAAGTGGCATTTTAAATACAATTACCTGTATTTATAATCATTAACAATAAATTTAAACGATATTATACCAGTCAGAGCTGCCTGAATATTGGACAAAGTAAAGCTAATTTTAACAGTCTGATCTTTCATCTTCTTATTTTGCTCGGTTGTAAAAACGACAGTAGCATTTCCAGCAAATGTAACTAGATTCTTGGTCGATCGGTCAATAGATAATTTTGTTACATTTATGTTGGCAATCTTTCTTTTAGATGAAGGCAAATCACCAGCTTCATTATTCATTTTCTCCTTAAAGCCTTGATAGATTTTATGTATAGAATTGTTTCTTATAAAATTTCCTTGGTACTCTGGTTCAACAGCTTTACTAGATTCATATATTTCAACGTATTTACTTATTAAGTACCTTGCTATGGAAGTGTATTCATCTTTCTTTTTATTAAAACTAAGCTTATGCATCACAGAAAACTCATCTTCTGTATGATTCATATACTTCACAAAATTTAAATCTTTTTTAACGGGAAATAACAGGTATATATTTAATAGTAATAAACATAAGCACACCAGGAGAAATGATACTATTAATGTCATCCAAGACCTTTCTGCTACACAAAACAGATATCTATGACAGTACCATTCAACCGCTTTATTGAAATAGCTTTTGTTTCTTACTGATTCAAGCAATTTATCTTCCATAATATGAAGCCTATTATAACAACAATAAGAATTAGATACTCTAAAAACTTTAAAACATGTCTAAATTTTCCAAAATAGGATGAATAATTATATCACCTTGTTCTGCAGTAAGGTAAAATTTGTCAATTTTGCTCATATCCACATTTACCATTTTTATACTAAATTTTTCAGGATCATAAATATTACTTTCTGCACTTTCATGATAATCACAATAATTTAAATTATTTTGATCATCAAAATAACCAAATTCATCAGTGAGGGTTCCCATTTTTCTACCTTTACCACCTTTGATTAACTCAAATAAATTAACTGCATAGTTTTGGGATCCAGGTTTAATAGGCCCTTCTGCAACAAAAAACGAAGGGGTATGACTAACATGTTCTTTAAATTTTGGATTGTAAGTCTTCTTTATATTACCAAAATCTACAAATTTATATTCATCTAAAACACTAGAATATTGTGGGTCATACTTTTTACACTCAAAAAACTCATTACCTAAAATATTACAAAACGTTAATTTATAACCATCATGATTAAATTGAACAACTTTCAGGTAATGAAAATCTCTAGGGATTTTTACCTCTTCTTCTGTAATATGATTATGTATAACCAGTTCACCATTAAACATACGATAGCCAATTTTTGGCAAAGTAGCTATACTGATTTCGTTGTTTAGCTTAAATTTGGCTTCATAAATGCCATTGGGCAATAACTCCTTTTCTTTTTCTAAGGTTATGTTCTGATCTGAAGCTATATTCTTAATTAAGCTCAATTCTTTTTGCATACTCAGTATGGCTTTTGTCAAAATCTTTATTGATTGCCATACAGTTAACGGAGAACCTTTATTATCATCAGTCAAGTCATATACTTTAAACGCTAATTCTGGATTAAGGAAGGAAGAAAGTATAGGAAATGGAAGGCTTTTTGGATTTCACGGAATAGGAAATGAGAGTAGAAAAGATGTGAACCAAGAAATTAACAGGAG
>JAITXQ010000041.1 GCA_031284675.1 Rickettsiales bacterium
AAATCCGACCAGGACGATTGTATAGCCGCAATAAAGTGGATAAGCCTAAACGTCATCACGTTTTTAGGAGAGTTTGCTAATGGAGGCTCTTAAGTTGACGCCATTGTGTGAACGGTTACCGTCATTCCGCTACTTGTTAGCAGCGCGGCGGTATGACGTAGAGAGATTTGAGCGAATTTTCAATCAGGAACAGCCAAAGATCTTTCTGAGACGTTGATTTCTTTTATATTCGCAACTTTACCGTCCTGATCGAACGAAATTTGCAGAGACTTACTGCTATACTTCCTTTTTCCTAAGAAGTTAGCTTGTTTAATTTTATATGAGACATAATACCAAACATTGTCATCAAATTTTGATACTAATGCTGGTGATCCCAAAGTGTGAACTATTTTTTCTTTATCATCGCCTACTTTTACTCGGCTCCACAATTCAACACTAATGCCCGGAGCTCCGTGATTGTAAATAGTGTGTGTGCAGCTCACTGTAAATAATGAAATAAAAGATATTAATATTCGCATCTCTGTTGATAAATTACTTGAAACTATAATACACTAATAAACTACCTGCCGTCAAATTTCAAAAAAGTTAAATTGACTAGTTCTCAATATCACTTAATATAATATTTACTTTAGAAAATAATAGGTGTCTTATGTCATTATTAGAAGCAGATCCAATATATAAACCTTTTAATTACCCTTGGGCGTATGATGCGTGGCTGCAGCAACAAAGAATTCATTGGATACCTGAGGAAGTTCCGCTCGCTGATGATGTGAAGGATTGGAAAACTAAACTTTCAAACGTAGAGAAAAATTTACTAACCCAGATTTTTAGATTCTTTACTCAAGCAGATATTGAAGTAAATAACTGCTACATGAGGCATTATTCAAATATATTTAAACCAACGGAAATATGCATGATGCTCGCAAGCTTTTCCAATATGGAAACCATACACATCGCAGCTTATTCTTATCTTTTAGATACAATTGGCATGCCAGAAAGCGAGTATCAAGCATTCTTAAAGTATGATGCTATGAGAAAGAAATACGAATACATGTTAGAATTTGAGGAAAGTAAAAAACACGATAAAAAACACGTAGCTAAAACTCTAGCAGTGTTTGGCGCATTCACTGAAGGGTTGCAGTTATTTGCATCATTTGCAATTTTGCTCAATTTTCAACGCTTTGGAAAAATGAAAGGCATGGGACAAATAATCGCCTGGTCAGCTCGTGATGAAACTTTGCATACCAATTCAATTATCATGTTATTTAATACATTTATTAAAGAGAATAATGAAATTTGGGACGACAAGTTTAAAGAGGAATTATATTCTGCATGTCGCACTATCGTTGAACTTGAGGATGAGTTTATAAAGCTTGCTTTTGATTTCGGAGACGTTGAAGGACTATCTGCAGAAGAAGTGCGCAATTACATACGCTACGTAGCAAACAGACGGTTAATGCAATTAGGTCTTGAGTCTATATATGATGTCAATGACAACCCAATTCCGTGGCTTGATGAAATACTAAATGGCGTTGAACATACGAATTTCTTTGAAAATAGAGTAACAGAATATAGCCGTGCAGCAACTCAAGGTACATGGGAAGAGGCTTTTACTGAAAACGACACAAATAATAAATGACCTTACCCAGAAAAAGTGGAGAGAAAATTGAGATGTTATGGAAAAGAATATAAAGTAGAATCGAAAAATTATTACAAGGAGAAGTCTACACAGATTGACCTTTTTGTGAATCTGCGTTTCTGCTTTCCTCAACTTGCTTTGCAAAAGATGTTTCCTGTTTACTAGCATGCTGAAGTGGCTTAACAACTTCATGCACAATAGCAGCAACCACAGTTAAAAACGTTTTTAACAATGCACCTAGCACTCCACCAACTGCTTCCCTGCCATATATATGAGCTTGCTTTTCGTTGCCGTCAGCAGTTTCCCCTGCCCTCCTTCTCGGATCCATTCTATGGGCAATTACTGAAAATAGCACTCCCTTGATTGAAGACTTCATTTTTTCCTTTGCTTCGTGGACATCCCCATCTTTTGCTGTTTCATGTCCATGACCTAGGTGTTTAGCGTTCATTAAATCCTTTTGTTGCTGGGCAAACATGCCACTTAATACTTCTTCTATCACTTGATTCCTTCTCTTCTCCCTGATTCTTTTCATGGATGCTGATTTATCGCGAGTGTGTTTTGTAGTTTCAAGCTCTGCATCAATATCTTCGGATGCAGCCTGACTATATAAAGTCTCTATGAGCCTATCTATACTTCGCTTTATCTGCATAGTCCTTTCGTAACTATCTAATTTATCGATTCCTTCGTCAATTTGATCTAAGATATCCTCAAAAGCTTTTAAATAGTCTTGAACATACTGTACTACATATTGCTTATCTTCCTCTTTATGTTGTTCTTCTTGATTTAGCTGATTTTCATTTTCTAAACTTCTCTCTCTTTTATCATCGTTATTTTCTTCAATATTATCACCGTCTTCTTCAAAAAGCTCTTCATCATTCATCATTTATTTAAAATTTTTACCAGTTGTTATTATATACGAAAAAACTAAATTAACGTTAATGAAAAGCATTTATGACTTCAGCGCTAGCTAAAACGACAGTAAAACTGTCAAAAGCAGCGGGGTCATAATATCTCTCATACAATTCAACTGAACATCTGAGCCTGATCTTTTCCTTAGTGTTAAAACTAATTTCATAATCATTATTAGAGTTTAATATAGCAGAATTACGTAATAATTCATCAGCTAATACAGAGTCTAAAATTCCATTAATTTTTTTGTAATGTGTCTGCTTCCAGCAGAGTCCAATACTTTTCTCCAGCCAAAAGAAGAAATATCTCTTATCTGTTATTACGCAAAGTAAACCTTAAGTTTCGTATATTATTTAACACAACAAAATTATTGTCGTGATCTTTAATTTTTAGTTGTAATTTGCTCATTGTTGCCTCCTTTTATCAAAATATCAAAATTAATTGTTGAATGTAAAATTTCATCGTACTGATTCATAGCACAATTACTTTCCAGTACAGTTTCATTGTCAGAATATTTAACACTCTTAAGTATCAAGTTAATATGTTTTATAATGGTAAACATACTGCCTATATGATTAGTATATATGTCGCATGAAAATCTTGCCTTCACAGCAAAATTGGATAGCATATGCAGATTGTTATAATTTACTACGCGTAATCTCAGGTAAGGAATAGTAACCTGTTTAGGTAAGTAGTCATAAATGTTAGTAACGTACTTCTTTAAATCAGAGTTTGCTTTTAGTGCTGTATAAATGCTACTATACAACTCATTTATAGCTTGAATTTTTTCCATAATCAACCCCCATAAAGATATATAGCTAAGATATAAGCAGGCACAAACTCGTCATCCCGCTGCTTGTTAGCTGGATCTATTGCCGAGATACCGCGAATAAATTGCGGTATGACGTAGCATAAGTGTTGAAAGTGGTAGTAAAAGGATATAAAGAGCTATTATTACAGAAAAATGGAGGTAATAATGGATCAAATAGAAGGAATACTAAAATTAATTAAAGATGATGATCTGGAA
>JAITXQ010000005.1 GCA_031284675.1 Rickettsiales bacterium
TTTGCTGAGAAAAAGGTCCATCATTGAGACGGTTTTTGGCTACCTCAAAAATAGACTTGAAATTGAACATACTCGCCATAGATCTCCTGTTAATTTCTTGGTTCACATCTTTTCTACTCTTATTTCCTATTCCGTGAAATCCAAAAAGCCTTCCATTTCCTATACTTTCTTCCTTCCTTAATCCAGAATTAGCGTTTAAAGTGCTCTGATTGGCTACAAAGTTTAAAAGAACCAAGGTTACAGAGGAAGATTATCATGCTTTTTCCATATCCTTTCTACTTTCTTATTTTTCAATAGCTCTAGTGTTTTGCGAAAGTGATACCTTGTTTTACTTGGCACTATTATATCATCAATATATCCATGCGATGCAGCAAAAAATGGGTTAGCAAATTTTTCTTTATATTCTTTAATCAGTGTTTGTTGATCTTTTTCGTGTCGAAATATAATCTCAACTGCACTTTCAGGTCCCATTACAGCTATTTCAGCAGTTGGCCAAGCATAACTTACATCACCTTTTAAATGTTTCGAGTTCATAACAATATATGCACCACCATATGCTTTTCTAGTGATAAGGCTAATTTTCGGCACGGTCGCTTCAGCGTAAGCGTAAAGCAGTTTCGCTCCGTGTTGTATTATATTATTGTATTCTTGATTTGTACCGGGTAAAAAACCAGGAACATCAATAAGTGTGATGATCGGAATGTTAAATGCGTCACAAAACCTCACAAACCTTGCAGCTTTTCTTGAAGAATCAATATCCAAACATCCTGCAAGGTGCATAGGTTGATTTGCAACAATGCCAACAGTATTCCCTCCAATTCTACCAAAACCAATTATGATATTACGAGCAAAATCAGGTTTTAGTTCAAAGAATTTCCTTCCATCACAAACTTTTTCAATGAGTTCGTACATATCGTAAGGAGTATTGGGATTGATAGGAATCAAAGTATTTAAAGATTCATCAATGTCATCAACATCGTCGCAGGTTGATAAGGATTTCGGTGATTCTTGATTGTTTGCTGGTAAGAAAGTAAAGAATTCACGTATTTTTAGCAGCATTTCAACATCATTATTAAACGCAAAATCTGCCACTCCTGTTTTACTTGTATGAATTTTTGCACCACCGAGATCTTCATGGCTTACGTCTTCATATGTGACTTTTTTTACTACATCTGGTCCGGTTATAAACATGTATGAACTATTTTTTACCATGAAAGTAAAGTCAGTTAATGCTGGGGAATAAACTGCACCACCAGCACATGGTCCCATAATTAAAGAAATTTGTGGTATAACGCCTGATGCATTTACGTTTCTTTGAAAAATTTCTCCATAACCAGCAAGGGAATTTACCCCTTCCTGAATTCTGGCTCCACCAGAATCATTTAGCCCAATTACAGGAACTCTAGCATTAATTGCCATATCCATAATTTTGCATATCTTTTTTGCATGTGATGCACCAAGTGAACCACCAAAAATAGTAAAGTCCTGAGAATAAACAAAAACTTTTTTACCATAAATAGTACCATAACCGATTACAACCCCATCACCTAAAAAATTAGCATTTTGCATGCCAAGGTCAGTTGCATGATGCTTCACGAATTTATCGTATTCCTCAAACGAATTTTCATCGAGTAACACACTGAGCCTTTCTCTAGCAGTTAATTTCCCTTTTTCGTGTTGTTTGTTAATCCTGTCAGAACCACCTCCTTTTTCAGCTTCCAGTGCTTTAGCTTGTAGGTTGTCTAGTGTTTTAAAATTTTGCATGTAATAAAGTAGTTTTTAGATTAGTTGTAAAAACCTTATTAAGCTTACAAACTCTATTAACTATATACATACACTGTTGCTATATGCAACAGTGTATGTATAGTAATGATTAATGCGCTGGTAATCCCTGGCCACTACTTTGAGAATGCTGCACACTTTCTAGAGCAAAAAGAGGTGGACTAACTTCACTGTTTTTCATTTGCACAAAACTTTTAGCAGCCTCAACAACTTTGCTTATACGAGGTTCTTCTTCTAGTTCTTTACAGCACTCTGAGAAGATTTTACAATTTTCCTCATCCATATAGACCATTATTTTGCCAAAGCTTGAGGCATTTTCAGAAGATAAAATCACTTCAATTTTTTTATCATCCCCCACTTTAAAAGTCATTTTTACTTTGCCTTTCATATCATGATATTGTCCATTTTGTATTCGGATTACATTACCTTCTCCAATTTCCAGTGCTCCATCCAAATTTTGAAATTCTGGATTACTTAGAAATTTTCCAGGAGTAATAACACTTTCCTCTGGACATTTTACACAATAAAATTCATTGTCTCTTTCGACTACAACTCCTTCTTTTTTGTCATTTTCAATACTATCACGTACAATTTCTTTTAGACCTGCAAGTAGTTGTCGCGTTTTTTCATTATATCGACTGGCAGTACTTTTGAAGCTCTTGTGCTTACATCATTACCTTTTGAAACTAGATTGGACATTTCTAACCAAAAAGGTTGTAGGTTGCTTTTTCCAGCCTCAGTAACGTTTGCATCGTTCTCCATGAGGTGGCGTAAGATCAGTATCGAATAATCTATTATTGATAACTTTTCTCCTTCTTGGAGTACATCAATATGGCACGGCACACTAAACATGCCCTTGTTCTTTTTTGCATTTCTTATAGATTCTCGAAATCTCTTTGCTAAATTTTCTATGGCTTCATTATTAGGTAGGTGTTCCGAGTTGTTATATGAGATAAGAGCTTCATGTATTTCACGCAATGTACTTGAAATGTTTTCTTCCATATGTTCATTAATATGTCCATAAATTGTTGTGCTCGACTGCGAAGTTCCTGTTCCTTTTGGGTGTTCTGTGCTATGTGAATACCCTTGTTGTTCTAACTTTTTATTACCTACACTTTCTATTTGGTCTAATATTGGTATAAATAACCCCATTTTACATAATAATCTAAGACAAAAATATCTTAAATCTAGAATATTTATATGATTTGTAAAGTCAATAGTTAAATTGAAAAATTTTGGTTATAATTTACTTTACATAGAAGATATCCTTAAATTATGCTAAAAATTGCTATAGTAGGCCTGCCAAATGCTGGCAAATCAACCCTTTTTAACAGATTGGTGGACAGAAAAGCAGCAGTAGTCAGTAATATTCCGGGAGTGACGAGGGATAGACGAGAAGGAATAGGAAGAATTAGCGATTTGGAGTTTAAAGTTATAGATACAGGAGGATGGAACGACCAAACTAATTTTTCACTACAAGTTATTGAGCAAATCGAATTTTCTTTATCCAATTCAAACATAATTTTTTTTCTTGTTGATGCAAAAGCGCAAAATGAGCAGAACAAAGAATTTGCAAAGTGGCTGAAGAAAAAAACGAATAAACCTGTAATACTAATAGCAAATAAATGCGAGAGTTATGAGTCCGAAAATGTTGATTATTTGCAGTTTTTTGATTTCATAGGTCCGGTATATATCTCTGCCGAGCATAATCTTGGCATAGTTGATCTTTATGATGCGCTGGCTAATACTATTAAAGATTTAAATGAAAATAATAAGTTATGTGAGAGTGAGTCTAGCAAATTAAGAATTGCAATCATCGGTCGTCCGAATGTTGGCAAGTCAACTTTTTTAAATAGCTTACTTACAGAAAACAGAGTAATAGTGAATTCAGAGCCAGGCACAACACGTGATTCTGTAGATATTATATACGATCATAATGGAGAGCTAATTACTCTTATTGATACTGCAGGGATTCGAAGAAAAGCTAATGTTACAGATAAATTAGAGTCAAGGTTTGTTGAGAAAAGTATGGAATCAATCAAGCGCTCTCATGTTGTGATTTTGATGCTGGATTCTCTGCTTGGCATTGAACAGCAGGATTTGTCAATTGGTGAAGCTGCAATCAAAGGAGGGAAGGGAATTATCGTTATTTTAAACAAGTGGGATTTAATAAATAAAAATGACAGAAGTAAATTAATAAAATTTATAAAGCAACAGGAAGTAACTAGGTTATTCTTGGAAGTGCCAACTATAACAATTTCTGCGTTGAAAGGTATGCGCTGCAGTGATGTGATAGATAAATGCCTTGAAGTGAATGAATCTTTGAACAAGAAGATCAGCACTGCAAAACTGAATAAGTGGCTCATAGATGCTGTAGGAAAACATTCTCACCCTCTTGTAAAAGGTAGAGCAGTTAAAATGAAGTACATTGCTCAAATTGGCACTAAACCCCCAGCTTTTTCTTTAGTATGCAATATACCTGAAAGTGTCGATGAAAGTTATAAACGCTATTTGATTAATGATCTTAGAAAAAATTTTTTTGCAGACGGTGTACCAGTTAGGCTACTTTTGAAAAAAAATAAAAATCCCTATGTAAAATGAATACTCTGCTTTATACTTTCAGGGGTCTTTGTAATAATTTACTTAAAGTTATGTGTAATAATTCCAGAATTCCTGCAATCTTTCTGCTGTCGAGTGCCGCTGCTCTAATTTTTGCATATGTGCTAGAATATTTTTTCAATATGCTGCCTTGTGAGCTATGTATATACGAGCGAATAGTTTACTATATCGCCGGATTACTTGCAGTAGCGTGCATGCTTAAAAACAACAAAATTCTAATCTATGCAATGTTTTGCAGTTATCTCGTAGGTGCAATAATATCTTTTTACCATGTAGGCCTTGAGCTTCATTGGTTTCATGACATTTTAGGATGCACAGAGCAAGCAAGTGGTAACGCTAGTGTAGAAGAGCTCAGAAATAACCTGTTGAATCCTAATTACTCTCCATCTTGTGACAGACCTCATTATATTTTAGGTGTTTCCTTAGCAACATGGAATTTGATCTATTCATTAGTAGTTCTGTTCGTGTCGGGTAAGATGTATGCAGAGAGAAAAAAGACTAAATAATTTAAGGTACAACGGTAGTAAATTTTTACAGCAGGCAATAAGAGTAAATCATGCTGGGGAATATGGAGCTATTTGCATTTATTCTGGTCAAAAATTTATTCTTAAAAAATCTTCTATAATTAATGAAATAATTGAAATGGAAGAGCAGGAAAAAAAACATTTTCACTATTTTAATGAGAAAATTAAAGAGCAAAAAGTTCGTCCTACTGTTTTGTTGTCAGTTTGGCGTGTTTTGGGAGTGTCACTTGGCGTTGTCACTGCAGTTATGGGTGAAAAAGCTGCTATGGCTTGCACTGCTGCAGTTGAGGAAGTGATAGGAGAGCACTATAAAGAGCAAGTTTCACATTTAGAGGATGGAGAATTAAAAGAAACTGTCAGTAAATTTTGCGATGAGGAGTTGGAACACAGAGACATTGCAATTGAACACAATGCTGAAGGTGCATTTGGTTACAACATCTTATCTTCATTTATCAAAACAGGCTGCAAAGCTGCTATTTACTTGTCTAAGTTAATTTAACTGATGCTTTCTATTTCTCCATTATGTTTAATCCGCTGCAAAGCAGCTATAATTCAGAAAAGTAAGAAAGATAAGAATGCTTTTTTGGTAAAATAAAGTAAACAAATGAACCTTGCATTTTGTCTGAATTATTGATACCCTGAGTAAAGAAGTCGGGGCGTAGCGCAGCTTGGTAGCGCATTTGGTTTGGGACCAAAGGGTCGGGAGTTCAAATCTCTCCGCCCCGATTTAGTAGAAGTTTTAACGCTTTTAATAGTTAGAACTTTTAAAGGTATTTTAGCCATATTGCAGCTTAACGCTCAAGTTTATAAAATAATTGACAATGTTAATTTTCTAATTTATAAGTAGATTCTAAAATGATTACCGAAGGAGGTATAGAGTTTGATTGAAGTATCAGTTCATTATGGTGATGTAGACAGAGCTCTTCCAGTGTTAAAAAAAACAATTCAAAAGGAAGGAAGAGGGTTGAAAATGAAAAAAAAATACCATGAAAAAAAATCAGAAAAAAGAGCTAAAAAGAAAGCTGAAGCAAGAAAAAAGAGGCACCAGCAGGAATGTAGAAGACAGCGTTACGGTTGGTAATTTTTTAATAGTTTATCATTGGTTGTTTTATGAATATTCACGAATATCAAGCAAAAGAGATTTTGCATAAATTTAATGTCCCAGTGCCAAAAGGTTTTGTTATTACATCTGCGGAAGGGTTGGAGGCTCAAGTAAGCCAGTTAAAATCTGACGTGTTTGTAGTTAAAGCTCAAATTCATGCAGGTGGTAGGGGTAAAGCTGGTGGCGTGAAGCTAGCAAAGTCAGCTGAAGAAACTCAACAGTTTGTAAAGGGTATGCTTGGCATAACTTTAGTTACTCATCAAACAGAGCCAAGCGGACAGCAAGTAAGAAGAGTATATGTTGAGGAAGGCTCAAGCATTAAAAAAGAGTATTATCTAAGTCTAGTAGTTGATCCAAAATTAAGCAGGCCAGCATTTATATTTTCCTCAGAAGGTGGAATGGATATCGAAGAAGTGACGAAAAATTCTCCTGCAAAAATTGTGAAATTTGATATTGATCCTGCTGCCGGTTTTGCAAGTTTTGATAGCAGTAAATTAAGCAACAGTTTTAACCTGAGCACAGGGCAAGTAGAAAAAATAACGAATGTTGCGAAAAATATATATGATGCGTTTATTGCAACTGACGCGAGCCAAATTGAAATCAACCCACTAGTTGAAACAAATTCTGGAGATTTTATTGCACTCGATGCTAAAATCAATTTCGATGATAATGCTTTATATCGTCACCCAGAAGTTATGGAACTTCGTGATTATGATGAAGAAGTGAAAGAAGAGATAGAAGCTTCAAAGCATGGGCTCAGTTATATCAAAATGGATGGCAGTATTGGTTGCATGGTAAACGGCGCAGGTCTTGCCATGGCAACAATGGATATAATAAAATACTACGGAGCAGAGCCTGCTAACTTTTTGGATGTTGGCGGTGGAGCAAGTAAAGAGACTGTAACTGAAGCGTTTAAAATCATATTGTCTGATAGTAACGTAAAAGGGATTTTGGTTAACATATTTGGTGGTATAATGCGTTGCGATATTATCGCAAGTGGAATTGTTGAAGCTGCAAAAGAAATGAGCATTAAAGTTCCTTTAGTGGTTAGATTATCAGGTAATAATTTTGAAGAAGGAAAAAAAATCTTAGAAGAATCAGGATTAAATATTATTGCTGCAGGTGAACTGGGTGAAGCTGCGCAGAAGATAGTAAAAGAGGTAAAATAAAGCATGTCCGTTTTAGTAAACAAAGATACAAGATTAATATGCCAGGGTTTTACTGGTGCACAAGGTACATTTCATTCAGAGCAAGCTATTGGCTACGGGACGAAAATGGTTGGCGGTGTAACTCCCAGAAAGGGTGGAAGCACTCACCTCAATTTACCGGTTTTTAATACTGTAGTAGAAGCGAAAGAAAAAACTAATGCTAATGCCACGGTAATATATGTACCTGCTAAATTTGCTGCCGCTGCAATACTTGAAGCAATAGATGCAAAAATAGAGTTGATAGTTTGTATTACAGAGGGTATTCCTATACTTGATATGGTGAAAGTTAAGCGCGCGCTTGTTGGTTCAAACAGTCGATTGATTGGACCCAACTGCCCGGGAATTATTACACCTGAAGAATGCAAAATAGGAATTATGCCAGGGCATATTCACAAGCGTGGACATATAGGAATTATGTCTCGTTCTGGAACTTTAACTTATGAGGCAGTAGCGCAAACAACTGCTGTTGGTCTTGGCCAATCTACATGTATCGGAATTGGGGGAGATCCTGTGCACGGTATGACATTTGTTGACTGCATGGAGCTCTTTTTAAAAGATGATGATACTCATGGTATTGTGGTCATTGGTGAAATAGGTGGAGATGAAGAAGAGGATGTAGCACATTTTGTGAAAACAGAAAAAACTAAAAAGCCAATTGTTAGTTTTGTAGCAGGTCAAACAGCACCTTCAGGAAGACGTATGGGGCACGCTGGAGCGATTATCTCTTCCAGCGGTGGAAGTGCTGGTGCAAAGCTAGAGGTTATGAAAAGTGCTGGTATTGCAATTGCTGAAACTCCCGCAGTGATTGGTAAGAAGGTGTTGGAAGTTATGCATCAGGCTCAAGTTGCCTAATCTAGGATTAAAGTTACAAAAACCCTATATCACCGGTCATAAATATGTCATCTACCCATTCAATTAATAGCTTACCTCCCGGCAAATTCACTGAAGTTTGTTGAGTGTTTACATACTTACGAAGTACGGATGCAACAAGCGCTGCACAAGCTGCACTGCCACATGAAGCAGTAATACCCGTACCTCTTTCCCAAATTCTTGAGCTTATTTCTCCAGACTTTTCTATTTGCACAATACTAACATTTGTTTTCTGGGGGAATAATATATGATTTTCTAGCTTTTGTCCTAAGCTTTGCAATGGTATTTTACTTACGTTATCAACAAAAAAAATTATATGAGGATTACCAATATTTACCGCAACTGGATCTTTTAGCATTTCAAGTTCTATGGGAAGGTGAAGAGTATCACATTCAATAGACAGAGGGATTTCATGCCATTTTAGCAAAGGTTTACCCATATTGACCTTTATGGATTTATCACCCACTTTAAAACATTCTAAAAAGCGCTTGTTTATTAGCTCGATAATGGCATATTCAGTGCCTTTTTCTGACATTATCAAATATCCAATGCAACGCGCTGCATTTCCACACATTTCAACTTCGCCGCCGTCAGCATTATAGATATGCATAAAGCAATCAGCTGCACTAGAGTTGGTTATCTCTATGACTTGATCGCAACCATTTTGGTGAGCAATTTTTTTATAATCCCAATCTAAATTGTTTGTTGAACGTGAGTCTATAATAACGAGATTGTTACCAGTTCCGTGCATCTTAATAAAATTTTCATCACTTTGGCCACTCATCATAAAAAAATATTTCTTCTATTGGTCTTCTTTTTTTCTCCTTAATTTCAGCACTCTCTTCTTCGTACCCAACTGCTATCACTGACATTACATTAAAATCTTTAGGTATATTAAACCTTTCTACTATCTTATCTCTATCAAATCCACCCATTTGATGGGCCATTAAGTTCATAGCTGCAGCCTGTAACGTAAGCGCATAATTCGCTGCACCAGTGTCATGACCACCCCAAAAATTTTCACCTTTATCAGATTGACGGAAGTTTTTAGCACCTAAAGATAGAATTAATATCTGCACATCTTTTGCCCACTGTTGATTAGGTTCAGTAAGACAGCTAAACAATTTTTCCCATAAACTCAGGTTACTTTTTTTATTGCATATAATATACCTCCAGGGCTCATCGCCAAAGCATGAAGGGGTCAGCCTGACAGCTTCTATTAAAATATTCGTTTCTTCCTGAGATATTGCCCTTATAGGATCGTATGAACGTCCGCTATGTCTTGCTTTCATTAACTCTAATAGATCTTTTTTGTTTATCATTTTTAATTTAAATGTGTAAAAACTCGTTGTAGCACAACAGTATAGTATGAACAAGATTTAAATTGCAAAACTTCTTACACATATGTTAATATTCATAAACTCTTTATATTGGGGAAATATGTTTACAACACAATCTAGCAGTAGATCAACACTGACTGAAATATTGTCTTGCATTTTACTTTTATTCTTGATGGCTCAAATAAGCATACCTTTGCAGTCTGTGCCTATCACATTGCAAACTTTAGGAGTAATGCTTATTGGGCTTAAATTTAATCGTAAAACAGCATTTTATTCTGTGCTTACATATATATCACTTGGTGCAATAGGATTTCCTGTTCTTGCGAATTTTTCTGGTGGTTATCACATTTTTCTCGGACCAACAGGTGGATATTTAATTGGCTGTTTAGCTGCTGTTATGGTAATGGGCGAAGTGAATGAATTACTAAACTCTAAATATAGATCATTTGTGTGTAATTCTTTAAGTTGTCTTGCTGGTACAATTATAATCTTTATTTGTGGTGTTAGTTGGCTTGCTATTTACATGGGTATAAAACAAGCAATAATAGTTGGAGTGCTACCGTTTATCCTTCCTGGTTTGGTAAAAATTTTTCTACTTGTAGCGGCTTTGCAATATTTGAAAAAATGATAAAATTTCGCCCTCATCATTTCATGTGCACCCTTGCATTTCAAGGGTATGGGTATTCTCAGGGTTTTGTAAAAAATTATAGCAAGATAGCAAATAAAGTAATTAGTGACCCCAATACTCGAATCAAAGTAGTTGGTAATCTTGATAGTATCTGCAGTGCTTGTCCAAACCAGACTAAGCAAGGTGAATGCACCACACAAGCTAAAGTTTTAGAGTTGGATAGGAGGCATATGGAAATTTTAGGAATTAAAATTAGAGAGACTTTGACTTGGAATGAAGCGGTAGAAAAGATTAGAGAGAAAATATCCATAGAGAAATTTGAGTATGCATGCCAGGGATGCAGCTGGCAGCCATATGGAATATGTAAAAGTGCCCTTTTGATATGATAAACATATTTATTAGGCGTATTTTTTCTTGATTCGATAAAACAATTGAGGTTTTTATGGAATTTTGTTGGTGCACTTGTATGGCTTCTCTAAAATTTTGTCCACAAGGCCTAGCTTCTGCTCTTAAATCGTTACCCGTTTCAACTATTGCTTGCTTTGCAGCTTCTTTTACTTATACCTAGCACTTTATCAAATATTCTTCCACCATATACTGAATTTAAGAAAATTCACAACTTGACGATAAAGCTAATATGACTCCATTATATCAACAAGTAAATTTCAATTTATATATGACTGATTTAGAAAAGATGATAGAAGAGCTTACTAAACTGCAAGATCAAATCAATTATCATAATGTCTTATATCACCAAAAAAGTAAGCCAGAAATCACTGATGCTGAATATGATAAGCTGAAGCAAAAGGTAGCTGAAATAGAGGCACAACTTCCAGAAATTGATGAAACACAAAATAGTGTTGGTGCTGCACCTGATGAGAGGTTTTCTAAGGTAGAACATCAAGAACCTATGCTTTCTCTTGAGAATGCTTATGATGAACAAGGTGTAGAGAAATTTTTGTCTAGGATAAAAAGGTTTTTAATTGAGGACAAAATAGAGATATTATGTGAGCCAAAAATTGATGGGTTGTCGTTTTCTGCAGTTTATGAAGATGGAAGCTTTGTTAAAGCTTCAACTCGTGGTGATGGTCATGTAGGTGAAGATGTAACCCATAATGTTGCAACTATAAGGGATTTTCCTAAATTCCTGCAGGGTGTAGAAGGTAGGCTAGAAATAAGAGGTGAGGTATATATTTCTAATGAAGATTTTGCAAAATTAAATATGCAAAATGAGTTTGCCAATCCTCGAAATGCAGCTGCTGGTTCTCTGAAACAATTAGATGCAAACGTTACAGCAAGTAGACCATTGAAATATTTTGCTTATTCTTTGATTGGTGGAGCAGAGAAAAGTCAAAGTGAAGTACTAAATAAGCTTGAGGTACTTGGTTTTTGCGTCAATGAGCATCAGTCCTTAACGAGTAGTTTGGATGGAATGCTGAAGTTCTATAACGAGGTCTATGATTGTCGCTATAGCTTGGATTATGATATTGATGGAATAGTCTATAAAGTAAATGATTTGATACTACAAAATCGTCTAGGAAATACTCACAAAGCACCGCGCTCAGCACTTGCGTACAAGTTT
Organism: Rickettsiales bacterium; assembly: GCA_031284675.1. Taxonomy (GTDB): domain Bacteria; phylum Pseudomonadota; class Alphaproteobacteria; order Rickettsiales; family Anaplasmataceae; genus Wolbachia. The sequence continues at coordinate 11,656 of JAITXQ010000005.1, forward strand.
TCTGCGGTTTATGCAAAAACAAAGTTAAATAAGATATTTATACAGGTGGGTAGAACGGGGGTTTTAACTCCAGTTGCAGATTTAGTGCCAGTTAATGTTGGCGGGGTGCTAGTTAGTAGGGCAAGTCTGCATAACCAAGATGAGATAAAACGTAAGGACATAAGAGAAGGAGATATTGTAACAATCAAAAGGGCAGGGGACGTAATTCCTCAAATTGCTGGAGTAGATAGAGACTCTCGTCATGCAAATGCACCTGAATTTGTGTTTCCCAAGGTATGTCCTGAATGTGGTGGTGGAGTACAGATTGAAGGAGCGGCAGCAAGGTGCTCTAAGGAATTTACCTGTAAAGCTCAAATAATAGGAAAACTAAAGCATTTTGTATCGAAAGATGCATTTGACATTGTTGGCCTTGGCAAGAAGCAGATAAAGTTTTTTTACGACCTTGGTCTAATAAAACAAATCCCTGATATTTTTACTTTAGAAGAAAGATTGAATGAATTTAATCTGGAAAAACAGCCTGATTGGGGCGAGAAATCAATAGCTAATTTATTAAATGCTATACAAAGCAGAAGGGTAATAACTCTAGATAGGTTTATATTTTCTTTAGGTGTTAGATTTATTGGCCAAGCTGCAGCAGAATTGCTTGCAGATTATTATGTTTCTTATGATAACTGGTATAATTCGATGATTAAGCTGTTACCAAAAGGTACTGAGTTATTAGGAGATGGTGTAGGAAAAGAAATAGCTAAATCTTTTGGTACTGAACTAGTAGGTATAGATGGCATAGGAAAAGAAGCGGCTGAATCTTTGAAATCGTTTTTTTCTAAGGAACATAACATCAAAGTGTTAAATGATCTTACTGCTTGTCTCCAAATTCTTCCTGTTAACTCCAACTTGAGCGATTCTGTTTTGAATAATAAAATTATAGTGTTTACTGGTAAGCTACTTATTATGAGTAGAGGAGAGGCAAAAGTAAGAGCCAAAACTCTAGGAGCAAAGGTCAGCTCACATCTTTCTGCTAAAGCTGACTACCTAGTTGCAGGGGAAAAATCAGGACCCAAATATAGAAGAGCAGTGGAATTAGGTGTGGAAATTTTAGATGAAGACCAGTGGCACAGAATGATAAATTCGGGAATACCATACGCGGCAAATTAAGGAGCGTAGAGAGCTTAAACTGGTCTTTCTGTATCTGTCTTTCAAGAAGAACTTTAACCGGACTTAGGTAAGATTTCTGTAACCGTTCAGCCAATGGCGTCAACTTAAGGAAGCAATTATGTGTAAAATTTCTCTCTAAAATTTTTACCATTAAATTATCCAAAGAGTTAAAGAAAAAACGCTGTTGTTTCTATGAAAAAGTTTAAAATGTGTCCTTTTTGGAGGAAACATGCAGAAAGGAAAAAATCTTATTTTACAAATTAAAAATACAATATACTCGAAAACTTTTCAAAAACTCCACTGTATTAGAAAAAATAGTTTCACACAAACAAGAAAACTTCCTTTTCCGATAATATTTTCTATGATTTTAAAGTTAGTAAAAAAAAGTTTAGGAATAGAATGCGAACTTATGGATCCATTGACTTGTAAAATTCCACCTTCAAAGCAAG
>JAITXQ010000059.1 GCA_031284675.1 Rickettsiales bacterium
TAGATCTCCTGTTAATTTCTTGGTTCACATCTTTTCTACTCTCATTTCCTATTCCGTGAAATCCAAAAAGCCTTCCATTTCCTATACTTTCTTCCTTCCTTAATCCAGAATTAGCGTTATAGGGGCGCTAAATACTCAACTTACAGAGCAGAAGGAAGCGCTAGATAGTGCAAATCAAGAAGTGACTCAACTCAAAGGCATAGAAGATCAACTTAAAGGTGATATAGAAAAACTTGAAAACAAAAATAAAGAGCTAAATGGTAAAAACGAAAAATTCTTGAGAGCAAGCACTCATAGCAAAAGGCAGGATTATTATGCCTCTGTTTTTTTTGTATTATCTGGAGCATCTGCTGTTGGTGCAAGGTTAACAATGTTTCATTTAGCAACGTGTATTTCACTTACTGTAGCTACGTTAACTTTTCTTGCAGTAGGGTGTTGCTGTTTATATAAAGCAAATACAGCACTGAGTAATGTTGAAATTAATCAAATCAAAAATGGTCTTGATCTTGTGATTGTTTAGGTATTATAGCTAAATACACAAAGATAGAGACATGGGAGGATGAGCAGATTGTTCTACATTCTCTACTTTCTTGAGCTTGGTGTTTGGTTTCAAGGTATTGTACAGCGTAAACCCTACACACGCTAATCCAGCTATTCCCACAACTGCTGCTACAGGCATTTTTATGATATACAATTCAATGCTGCTTACCAGTAACACTGCACCAACAACACCAGCCAGAATTACTTGCCTTTGTTGCGTTAATTGTTTATTTTTTTCGTCTGTAGCATCAAAACATGGTTCAATGGAAGATAGGCTGTCAGAAGCATTTAGCTCTTGCTCATCTAAAGAGTTCTTAGCTTCTTTGTTGCTTTCACATATGAGTTTAGGATTTTCACTTTCTATTAAAATATTTTGAGCTTCTTCACTGCTTACAATCCTAGATTCATGTCTTTCATAGTCTTTATTGACATCTTTATATCTATAGCTATAGCTAACACAGATAAGCTTTCCCCTGTTTTTGAAAAATAAAATCAATAGCAGAATTAACATCTGGCCAGAAAATTGGCAGTATTTTTCTCACAGCATGTTTAATTGCAAACCAAAAATGCTCAATTGGATTCAAATCTGGTGAATATGGCGGTAAAAACAATACGTTACACCCTGCATTCTCAATCAATTTTCTAATTTTTACGGGCTTATGAAAGCTTGCATTATCAAGGATGACTGTCTGTCCAATTTTCAATTCAGGAATTAGTATATTTTTAACATAAGCCTCAAAAAGTTCACTATTGCAATATCCCTGAAATGCACATGGTGCACCAACTTTTCCCTGATTTAAAGCTCCAATAATACTGATCCTTTTCTTCTTAAATGCAGGTTTTTCACCAAACAATCTGTTCCCTTTTGGAGCCCATCCATATGCGTAAAATTCGTTGTCATCAATTCCAGATTCATCTATAAATACCAGGTCTTCTTCGTTTATTTCTGCTACTTTTTTTATGAATTCTCCTCTTTTTTCTTCATCCCTTTCCTGATAGAGAAAAGTTTTTTTTATATGTATAGTTTACTTTGTTAAGGTAATTGTATACTGTGTTTTTGCACATATTACCAAATGCTTCTATTATCTTTTCAATTGTAATATCCAGACTCTCATTTAGAAATTTGGTAAATCTATCTATGTCTTTAATCTTATGACCATATCCTTTTTGATAACCTGAATATGGTTTTATGCTTCCTGTTTCTTCTTTCCTTTTCCTCCACAAATATATCGTTTTTATGCTTACTTTAAATACTTGACTAATTTTTTTTATTGTCATTGTTTTTCACTGACTGCTTTGAGAACACGGTCTCTCAGATCCTCACTATATGGGCTTGGCATCATTTTCCTTCTAATTACTTATTATGCCATTCTAACCCATTTCGCAATGCAGGTAAACTTTTCTTGGGTTAGCTATAGCTTTAAACTTCTTGGCTGTCTCCCTTTTACTATGTCTTCTTTAATTTTTGGCGCTAAATAATTCAGCCTTAAAATTTGCTATATTCTTCTCATGCTTATCTTAATTTTAGTGCTCATCTCTTTCACACTTGCGTATTTTTTAGCTTACGAGTTTCTATTGCCCATATGAAGACTACAAATTAAACGTTTTTTTAAACATAGTTAATATTTCCTATTTTCAGTAGTAGTTGTGTTCCTAGTTATTAAGTGCTGTAAACAATAAGCTCAAGAAACAACAAAAGTTAACTTCTACTATATCTGGTTACTCAAGCTTTCTCTTTTTATGTATAGTAATCTTCTAGGAATTGTCTTCTTGAATTCTATGGTATTTTGTTTAACATTGACGCATGAGTCTGGAATCTAGTTCTTGTTAGAGATTTACCACATTAGTAATATCAAACTAGATCTGCTACTTCAATTTTTCTGTCAATTAATTCTTGCCTGTCACATCAAGTTTTGCCTTTTATAAATAAGCCAAAACTGTAACTTATCTTTTAAAAATTTCAAATGTAATAAATTTATGTTTTAAAGGACTTGATATATCAAACTTTATTGTATTTTCTTTCTCATCAAAAACTATAGTATCCTCATCTATGTGATATCTGTCTATTTGATATGCTAGTGAAAACGCTTCAAGCTCATCAGAAGTTGGAGGAGATTTATATACCACTACGTTTAAAGTTTCTAAGTCCAAGTTCACTCTAACAATCATAACACCTTGTTCAAACGAACTTTCAAACAAACCCTGAATAAACTCTCCATACATACATGGCGGGTCCATCTTTACAGCAGGTATACATCGATTATAAATTGCATTCCCTGAGCCGTTGTGCATGCACATCATTTCCTTGAAAAAGGTCTATAAAATCTACCATAACACTTCACCACTACATAACAAACACTTTATAATATTAAGAAATGATTAGCAAGCTCCATTACTAATCTCGTAATAACTCTAATTGCAAAAATTTAATATAAGTGGTAAAATAGAACTACCAAGTGAAAAATATATGCTAATTAGTACAACATCAGAGCTGGAAGATACGTGTGAAGAATTAATAGCAAAAAAAACCAAATTTATAGCAGTTGACACAGAATTTGTTAGAAACAATATAACTTACTATCCAAAATTATCGTTAATTCAAATTTCTTACGGAGAGAAGAGTTTTATTGTAGACGCATTAGTACCAGAAATTGATTTGTCATTCATTAAGAAAATAATGCTGAATCAAGAAATAACTAAAGTGTTTCATAGCTGCCGGCAGGACATAGAATCCTTATTCACTGTGTTTAAATGTATTCCCACTCCCATTTTTGATACCCAAGTTGCCGCTATGTTTTGTCACTATTATCACGACTTTATTGGTTACTCAAAAGTAGTAGAGCAATATCAAGGGATAGCGTTAGATAAAATTAAAGCTAAAAATTCAGACTGGTTAAAACGGCCATTATCTGAGGATCAATTAGACTATGCAATAAATGACGTGATACACCTATATGACCTACACCAAATATTGTGCAATAAACTTGAAGAAAATAATAGGATGAGTTGGTTTCAAGAAGAGATGGAATCAATAGTTGATATAAATAAGTATTTACATAGTCCAAAAAATGCATGGAAGAGGATTAAATTTAATTATGAAGCAAATTCAAGGTTGATATTAACTGTGAAAGCAGTTAGTGAGTGGCAAGAAACCTTAGCACAGCGTTATAATATAAATCGTAATAAGATAATCAATAATGCTGCGATAATTGGTTTAATTGAAAAAAACGTAGAACATATTGATGAAATTTTAGATGATCTAAAAGAAAACGCAAAAAATATAAAAGATGAAGATTTACTAGAGTTTATAAATATTTTTAATGAAAATGAAAAAAATTGGATACAGCAAAGCAACACCTTAGCGAATAACTATGATAAATCTGTATTTGATATGCTCTCAATTATTTTAGAGAGTAAATGTAAAGAAAGTAAAATATCAAGGAAATTAGTTTCTTCGAAAGGTGAGTTAACTGGATCAATATCTGGACAGACAGATAAACTATTCAAGGGTTGGAAATATGATTTTTTTGGCAGGTCAGTCGAATCATTTTTGAGTGCAAACTCAAAGTTTGAGATTTCAGCAGTAAAATCCACAAATAACACAACCAAAATTCAGAGTAATTTGGTAGAGAGCAAACTGTGAATTGAAGTTAATTATATCACGTGTTGAGATTTAATGAATCCACTATTTTTTTTACTTGAGAAAAAACATGCTCTTTACTTACACTGGCATCTATTGTAAAATTACTCATCTTTCTTTTTTCTTCAATAGGTAGCTGAACATTGAAGACTAGATTAAGCTTTTCTTTATCTATATTACGTTCATTGAGTCTTTGATCTTGCACAGCACTATCTGCGTGGATAAAAACAATAAGATTACAGTATAAATGAAATTTTGTTTCCAGCAGAAGTGGAACATCTAAAACTAAAAGTTTTTTATTACTATTTTTTTCCTCATCAATAAAAAGTTTTAATTTATTCAGTACAACGGCATGAACCAAAGATTGAAATTGTTTCCAATTTTCATCATAGGCTAAGAAATGTTTGGACAATACCGTCCTATCTATTTCACCATTTACTACCACTCTAGGAAAATTTTCTTTCGCGTAATTTATTATGCTTTTGTCCATTTTATAAAGCTGATGTACAACAGAATCAGCATCAAACACAGCGGCACCAAGCTTTCTAAAACAGCAGGCTACAAAGCTCTTTCCTACTCCAATTCCACCTGTTAGACCTATAATCATATAGCAAAAGATTGCAGTAATACATTAGACTTCTTTCGAAACTATATTTACAGTAGCTGCTTTTTCTTGTGTGTCTACTGAAAACCCAAATTTGGCTATGCAGAGGCTCTGATGATACAAGAAAAAATAAACAGCTATTATTTTTTTAGTAATTAAGTAAAATAGAGTAAAAGATTACGAGGAAATTTTGAAAAATAAGATGAAAAAAATAGTGATTTCGGGAAAGGAAGTGTGGCCGATCATCGAGGGTGGTAAAGGGATTGCAATTAGTGATGGAAGATCAAGCGGAGCATTTGCTGCAGCAGATGCTGTGGGTACATTTTCTGGTGCAAACGCTAAGTTTATTGATGATAACGGTGAGTTAGTGCCATTAATTTACAAAGGCAAAACAAGAAATGAAAAACATAATGAATTGATTGAGTATAGTATTGAAGCTGGGATTAGTCAGGCAAGAATAGCAAATGAAATATCAAAAGGTCATGGAAGAATACACATGAATGTACTTTGGGAGATGGGAGCAGCAGAACGCGTGCTTCATGGCATATTAGAAAGGGCAAAAGGTTTAGTTCATGGTATTACCTGCGGTGCTGGTATGCCTTATAGGCTTGGAGAAATTGCAGCTAAATATCAGGTTTATTATTACCCTATTATTTCATCGGCACGCGCTTTTAAAGCGTTATGGAAGCGTGCTTACCAAAAAATATCTTCTTATTGGCTAGGTGGAGTGGTTTATGAGGATCCATGGCTTGCTGGTGGTCACAATGGACTGAGTAACAGTGAAGATCCGGAGTTGCCACAGGCTCCTTTTGAAAGAATTGTTGAACTCAGATCTTTTATGAACGAGATCGGTCTTTCAGAAACACCAATTGTTATGGCGGGAGGAGCATGGCATTTGAAGGATTGGGAGCATTGGTTTGATAATTTGCAAATTGGACCAATAGCTTTTCAGTTTGGCACCCGTCCACTTTTGACGAAAGAAAGCCCAATTTCTACGGAATGGAAAAAGAAGCTATTAACTTTAGAAGAAGGTAATGTGTTTTTAAATAAATTTAGTCCAACTGGATTTTACTCATCTGCGGTGAGGAATAATTTTATACGTGAGTTACAGGAACGAAAATTACATCAAGTAAATTTTTCAGAAAATGCCGGCGAAGAATTTAATAGTGAATTTGCAATTGGTGCACGAGGTAGAAAGATTTATCTTACTTCAAAAGATAAAGAGCTGGCAAACACATGGACTAAAGCAGGGTACACAGAAGCGATGAAAACCCCAGATTCAACTGTTATTTTTGTGACGCCAGACAAATTTGCAGAGATAAGACAAGATCAAATCAATTGTATGGGATGTTTAAGTCATTGTTTGTTTAGCAATTGGAAGGATCATGATGATTATTCAACAGGGCGAAAGCCGGATCCACGTAGTTTCTGTATACAAAAGACACTGCAAAACATTATACATGACGGCAATATTGAAAATGAACTCATGTTTTCCGGACATAATGTATATAAATTCAAGCAAGATCCATTTTATAAAAATGGCTACATACCGACAGTAAAAGAGTTGGTAGAAAGGATATTGACTGGGTATTAAGTTGGGATTGAGTTGACAAGAGGGTATTGTTTTTTTAGAATAAATGTTTATTAATTTAATCTTAGTCTAGGGAGATATCTATGCATAAGTGTTGAAAGTATCACAAGTAGTATCATAGAAGGTGGTTAACGGCATGTAAATCTCCTCCTGATAATAGAACAATTGATCGTACAAAAGAATCATTAAGATCTAGTGTG
>JAITXQ010000004.1 GCA_031284675.1 Rickettsiales bacterium
TTCACACTAGATCTTAATGATTCTTTTGTACGATCAATTGTTCTATTATCAGGAGGAGATTTACATGCCGTTAACCACCTTCTATGATACTACTTGTGATACTTTCAACACTTATGCACTGGGATGACACTGTCATAAAGTGAACCAGCGTCACACGCTACCATTTTCGGTAGATATTGCTCTTAATTGCTTTAGCTATAGATATTTAAGAAATTTACTAAATGAAAAAAAAGGCAAAAGAAATCCTGTGGTAGCTAGTTTTCACTCTCTAATCCTTCAAATTGGCGTTCTCTACTGTCTTAAACGCTTTATAAGTGCGTTTCAGCTTGTATTAGGTAAAAACCTAGAAGTCTAGGTAAAATTTATAGAGACATGAGGTACACATAGTGCAAAAAATTAAATACAAGACACCAACTACGTTATACTTTCGTCGTTTAATCTGCACAGATTGAAAATAATTGAATACCTTCAGTATAATGGTAAGGGGGCTGGCAAAGTTTGTCAAGTAAGTTTTTCGTTTCTACTTGGAGACCCCCTTATGTTTGAGGCAACTGCCTTTGAAAACAGATGCCTATGGGTGACGGGCTATTCTAGTTTTACTTACTCTTTATTTCCATGAATTCCCTTTGAAGTCGAATATTGAAAATTGACTGGGGAGTTGTGGATTAATTTATACATGTTGTAACAAGCCATAGCACTCTCGGCAAAACCATTTAGTATCAACTTTAGTTTACCTGAATAAGTAGCTATATCTCCGATTGCATATACTCTATCTTTACTGGTTTTCAGTGTAGTAGAGTCAACAACTATGCGGCTATGTTCTAACTGTATACCCCAATTGTTTATTGGACCAAGATTCATTGATAGTCCAAAAAATGGCAGTAAAAAATCAGCGGATATTTCTTTTTCTTCCTTAGAGGCAATGTTTTTTACTATCACTGCACTCAATTGCCCATTATTTCCAACTAGTTTGTGTAACTGATATGGCACTACAAGTTCTATTTTTCCATTGCTTTCAAGCGATTCTAATTTATTTTTGGTTTCTGGAGTGCAACGAAATTCCTTTCTTCTATGTATCACATAAATCTTCTTTGCAACTTTAGAAAGTTCTATAGTCCAATCAGCTGCAGAATTACCCCCCCCTGCAATGACTATAGTTTTGTCCTGAAAATCAGAAATTTTATTTACACTATAAAATACAGATTTATTTTCATATTCTAATATACCACTGAGGGGTGGGCGGTTAGGTTCAAACATTCCGTTACCTGCAGCAATGATAACAGCTTTACACTTTATCTCTGTGCCTGTGCTCGTTATTACAGTAAAACTTTCATCATTATTATCCGAAATCTTCTCCACTTTTTGACTTAAATGGTAAACAGGCTCAAATGGCAAAGCTTGCTCCATTAGTTGTTCAATGAGCTTTTGAGCTGTAATTACAGGATAACCAGGTATATCGTATATTGGTTTTTCTGGGTAAAGAGCGGTGCATTGCCCTCCCGCTTGGCCCAAAATATCTATGATATGACATCTCATATCAAGCATTCCCGCTTGAAAAGTTGTAAATATTCCAACAGGTCCTGCACCTATTATTACTATGTCGGTTTCCATATTCAGATGGTAATTTATTTATAGATATTAGTTGGCTTTGTTAACAAGGTCAATTTACGAAATAGTAAATGATGTTATTCCAGTGCGTGACACTTGGACCTAGCTTTATTGCATAACAGGAAAACTTTATTTGATGTTTAAGTTATATATAATTATTGCAGATATAATAAAGCTTCCTGCTTTAATTTTTTGTAACTATTCTTTGAGTCTATGCGATACTTCAGCTTCTACACGTTATTAGAATGGTATCTTGAGTGTAGTAGACCGCTGTACTCAGATTCATTTACGTTGTTAAGTAAAAAAATAAAATTTTATAGCAAATTAATCGCTGAAGCTAGTTTTTGCTTGCGACTTAATTCATCTACTTTCTTGTGTAGTACATCCAAATCAGTTGCTCCTACGAACAGGCTATCTCCGATTATTAAGAAAGGTATACCACCTACTCCCAAATCTCTTACTAGGAGCTTGCTGCCGTTTATCATGTGTTCAATTTTGTCTGCATTGTTTTTCATAGAATTATTAAAATCGTTTTCATTAACCCCTATACTTTTCACTATACCTAATATATTTTCGTCTGAAAATTCTCCTTTGTGATCTAAAGCAGCATAGTGAAAATCGAAATATTTTTCTTTATCGATAAAGTAAACGGCTAAAGCGCTTTTTGCTGCCTTTAAAGAGTTGTTACCAAGTATTGGAGCATCTCTAAAGATATACTTAATTTTACCGTCGTTAATTAACTGTTTTATGTCGTCTTTTATAGTCTTGCAATATCCACAAGAATAGTCAAAGAAACCTACAGCTATAACACCACTATTTTTATTTCCGGAGTAAGGATAAGCCGGGTCGAATATCTCATTTTTGTACTGTAAAATTTTGCCTTTAGTCACGTTATCCAAAGTAGCGTTACTACTTTTAATCGACTCCCCTTTGAGAGTGTTTATAATCTTATCAAAATTTCTACTTATATAACTGTCTAGTTTCTCACCTATATAATCATCGTTTAGAATTTGACTGCGATTTGAAAGCCAATTATTCATTATTGGCAAACTTGCCACTACTATTATTAAAATCAATAAAAACGATATTCTAGACATACAATTTATTTAAAAACCTACAATAATATATCATGGATGACTTTCAATTAAACTAAAATTTTTTCTTGGTAATATAGGACACATTTATCTCTAGCTTATATTTTTACATATTATATTAATATATAAGAATATTCATAGCAAGTATGTTTATAGCCAGTTTTGCCTCAAATGCAAACTTTACACAATAAAACTCAAGCACAAAACTCACCAGAAGGTTTAGTAGCCGAAGCGCACGGAGAATAGATTTAAGTTGTTTGTTTTATTCCGCTGTGTATAATTTTGATAAACTCTGCGGAATAAACATATGAATGAACCAATAATTAGTAGAGGAAAAGAACAGCCATTCTAGAAAGTAAGTTTCGTTCCCAATCTGCTGAGTTTATTGCAGTGTATAGTCGGCGTCGTGTGAATGTTGCATTATCTGCATTTTATCAGCATAATATAAAAGTAATGTAATGCAGATATCATGCCGATGAGATTTATACCAAATTATACAATTACTTCTAAGGTTGCTATTTGTCTTATGAGGATTGAAGCAGTAAAAGAAAAAGTGTCACATTTACCACTCACTGTATCAATGCTTTCGTCTCTTCGTGAAACTGCACGGCTCTATACTACACACTATTCCACTATGATTGAAGGAAATCAACTTGAGCCTAAACAGATTGAAGAGATTCTAAAACATAAAAGCCACTTTCCAAAATATAGGAGAGATGAAAATGAAGTAAAAGGGTATTATGCTGCTTTAACTCAAGTTGAACAATGGGCAGCGAGAACGACACCTATTACTGAGAAAGCCATTCAAACGCTTCATGCTCTAGTAATGGCAAGTGGAAAATCTAAAGTGAAGCCAACCCCTTATCATGATGGTCAAAACGTCATTCGTGATAGCCGTACACGTGCAATTATTTATATGCCACCAGAAGCAAAAGATGTATCTGAATTCATGAATAGTATGGTGGATTGGATTCGTAATAGCGAACAAGTGCCTTGCCCAATTATTGCGGGTATTGCTCATTATCAATTTGTAACAATTCACCCTTACTATGACGGTAATGGTCGTACTGCAAGATTGCTTACTACATTAATTTTGCATCTTGGTGGATATGACCTAAAAGGACTGTACTCATTGGAAGAATATTATGCTAAAAATCTAGGAGCTTATTATGAAGCAATAAGTGTAGGCCCATCGCATAACTATTATATGGGAAGAGCCGAAGCAGATATCACTAAGTGGGTGGATTATTTTGTAGAAGGTATGGCAATTTCATTTGAGAACGTTTTACAACGTATAAATAAAGAAGAATACCCCACTGACCAGACTGATCTTATACGTAAGCTTAATTCTAAACAACGTAAAGCTCTTGAGCTCTTCCAAGAGTTTTCTACTATTACAGCCAGTCAGGTTGGCGAACTATTCAATTTTAAGCCTCGTACCAGTGCGCAACTTTGTAAACAGTGGGTAGAAATGGGATTTATTGAAATTGTAGATTTTTCCAATAGAGGAAGAAAATATAAGCTTAGCAAGCAATATGAAGATTTGATCTCAAACTAACTGAAAGCTCGCTAGACAGGAAAGTAGTGCATAGGTCAAATTTTAATAGTGCTTAAAAACTAAATGTGAACTTCAAATTTTGAAAACAGGAATATGTATAACAACTTACGCGATTTCATTAGAGCCTTAGAAGAAAAAAAAGATCTGATTAGAATTAAGGAGAAAGTGTCAACGATTCTTGAGATGACAGAAATTCACCGTCGAGTTTTATCAAACAAAGGGCCAGCTATCATTTTTGAAAATGTTGTCACAGAAAATGGCAAAAGTGCGATTCCAGTTTTGGTGAATTTATTTGGTACTATTGAGAGAATTGCATTGGGGCTGAATATCAATCCTGGTGAGCTAAGAGAGTTAGGTAAACTCTTGACGTTTTTGCAATCTCCCGAGCCACCAAAAAATTTTAAAGATGCTATAAAAATGTTTCCTCTGTTGAAAGTCGTGTTATCGATGCGAAGTAAAGTCGTGAGCAAGGCTCCATGTCAAGAGGTGGTGCTAACCGGAGATGAAGTGGACCTAAGTTTGCTGCCCATTCAAACATGCTGGCCAAATGAGCCTGCACCACTGATCACCTGGCCGGTTGTGGTAACAAAAGGACCAACAGAAGATAAACAGGATAATTTCAATCTTGGAATATATCGTATGCAGATCGTGGATAAAAAAACGACTCTAATGCGCTGGCTTGCACACCGTGGCGGAGCAAGTCATCATAAAAGATGGAAGGAGAAGGGGCAAAGTATGAAATTTTCTGCCGCTGCTGTGATCGGTAGCGATCCTGCAACGATTATTGCTGCAGTAACTCCAGTGCCAGAAACGTTGTCAGAATACCAATTTGCTGGACTGCTGCGCAAAAAACCTCTTGAGCTTGTAAATTGCAAGACTATTCCGCTTCAAGTGCCAGCTCACGCGGAAATCGTTCTGGAAGGCTATGTAAGTTTGGATAGATATCAAGATGAAGGGCCATATGGCGATCACACTGGCTACTATAATTCTGTTGAGCAATTTCCAAAGTTCAACATTACTGCAATTACTATGCGTAAAAATCCAATTTATCTCAGCACTTTCACTGGCAAGCCACCGGATGAACCGTCGATTCTTGGTGAAGCACTCAATGAAATTTTCGTGCCCATTCTTATCAATCAATTTCCAGAGATAGTGGATTTTTATCTGCCGCCAGAGGGCTGTTCATATAGAATAGCAGTAGTGTCGATAAAAAAATCTTATCCAGGTCATGCAAAAAGAATTGTTATGGGCATACTTTCTTTTCTCAAGCAGTTTTTATACACAAAATTTATCATAGTTGTTGATGATGATATAAATATACGTGATTGGAAGGAAGTGATGTGGGCAATATCAACAAGAATGGACCCTGTTCGTGACACAATCACAATAGAGAATGCACCAATTGATTATTTAGATTTTGCTTCTCCTGAAAGTGGACTTGGAGGTAAAATGGGATTTGATGCGACAAATAAAATTCCGCCTGAAACCAAACGAGAATGGGGAAAGAAAATTGAAATGAGCGAAGAAATAATTAGAAAAGTTACGGAGAAGTGGAAGAAATATGGATTTTCTGATTGATCAATATAATTGTTATAATATAATAAATGAAAGCTAAAAATTCAAGGAATTAGGTAATGGATTGCATAAATGATGCTGTTGGTAGTTACACTGCCATTCACGATTTTTTTCAAAATAACGGGGTAGGGGATTATAAAGTTCAATGCAATTACGGCGGTGTGCCTTATGCTACTGATGAGTACATACATGCTGGCGATAGATTTTGGAGCGATAACTTTATAGATTCGCATTTTGGAAAGGAAATAAAAGTGTATCTTCAAAGTGAGCTTTTAGCCAAAGAATATGCCGGAAATATGCTACCGATTTCAATATCACTAAAAAAGGATTTAATAAAAATAAAGGAATGTCAGAAAAAAACAAAATTTGTAGAGCTAGAAAGAGAATCAGGTGAGCTAGTGTATGATAAACAAAAGCGTATAAAGTGTTACACAACGAAGCTATCATATAATGATGTACATATTTACAATAACGATAAAGTTTCAACATTTAGCATTGAATATGATGTGCCAAACGATCCGAAATACAGTTTAAATGTAACATTTACAAAGGTTAATGATAATAAACCAGGGTTTTGGCAAAAATTTAAAAACATGTTTTAACACCATGACTGTATGAACGTTGGTTTTCAAAGATAATGTGTTAAATATTGTAGCCAATTTTGCCTTAAACACAAGGGCGTCATCCAAGTAGCATGCTACTTGGATGACGCCCTTGGTTGATATTTTTCGCTTTATGGAATGTTTGTACAGTTGTACATAGAATCGTAAACTTTACTTGTATTAGCTATATTACCTAAAATCTTCCAATACATGTTTTGAACTATTGATAAGTCCGTTACAATAAAGTATTATGAATTCTATTAACCAAGCATTACTTAGGGCATGGAGATTTTTTTTGAATTTTTGGGAAAAACGCTAGGCAAGGTTTTTCCTGCCAAAACAGTAAGCTCTTTTTTGGGGATAGGATATTTACCAAGTTGGCAGAGTCATTGGTCTTCTTTTTTAATATTACTTATTGTCGATGTTATATTAATTCTTACATATGGGGGCGAATATTTACTATATAAAATGCCAAATTCAGGAATAGTTGTAGCTGCTACTTGTACAAAATTGGCAATAGTTATGTTAGTATTACAATTAATTGGAATATTTATTTTTCATGCTCAGGACCCTTCAGCAAACAGTGGTGAAAATATAGTAATACAAATGGCGTCAGGGCAAGTGCTGACTGTAGCACTTTCAATGCCAGCAATAATATCAACTTATTATACTGTAAGTAAACTCTATGGGAGTATATGTAAGCAGATACTTCAATGCCCATACTGGTTTAATGATTTTATGCACTTTTTCTTTTTTCTTATGATACCTTACATATTTTTTAATGTCGTAGAAGTGATAAAACCATGGCCAATAAGTTCAATACAGCTCAGCTATAACAATGCAATATCAATCACATTTGAGGGAATTTTTCACACATTTTACGCAGTGATTTTACTGTATTTAACAGCATTTATATTCTGCGATTTAACTATGCATAATGCAATTGTCCTAAATAAAAGCATAATTCAGTATGTGAAAGAAAGTTCAGCAGTCTTAGGTGATTATTTACATAACACTGTTAAAAAAATAAATATTGAATAGTACTTATTTATTTATATATTTAGTATAAAAAGTGTGCAGTTTGTGTGAATTTACAAAGCATAATAAGAGAGTTACAAGATTTTTGGTATAGCAGAGGGTGTACGATACTTCACCCGTACACATCTGAAGTTGGTGCTGGCACATTACATCCTGCAACAATTATGTCAGCTATTGACACAAAACCAACAAAAATTGCATATCTACAACCAGTAATTAGGCCAGCAGATGGGCGCTATGGCGATAATCCTAATCGCTTATATCAACATCACCAGTATCAAGTTATAATAAAACCATCTGGCAGTAATTTGCAAGATGTCTACTTAGATAGCTTAAAGGCTCTTGGCATATTAACAGAAAAGTATGATATGAAGTTTATTGAAGATGATTGGGAAAATCCAAGCGTCGGTGCATCGGGACTTGGATGGGAAGTTACATGTAATGGAATGGAAGTAACACAACTTACTTATATACAGCAAGTTGGAGGGATTGACTGCAGAATGATTCCTGGTGAGGTGGCATATGGGTTGGAACGTTTAGCAATGTGCATACAAGGTGTAGATAATGTTTACGATATAATTTGGAACGATAATGGTGTAAATTACGGGGATATTTTTAAGCAAAGAGAATATGAATTCTCTTATCTAGCATTGGATTATTATAACACCAAAGTAGTACAGCAGCAATTTAAAGATACAGAAAAATTATGTAAGTTCCTTATTGAAAAAGAGCTACCAATAGCAGCTTATGACCAATGTATTAAAACTAGTCACCTGCTTAATCTGCTTGATGCAAGAGGTGTGCTTGGTGTAAATGAACGTACAGCATATATTGGTAGAGTTAGAGAGTTGACAAAAAAATGTTGTGAATTATACATGAGTAAATAGCATATGTCGTCACAGTTATTATTTGAGTGCCTTTCAGAAGAAATACCATCAAGAATGCAGAACGTGGCTGCAGCTCAAGTTAAGAATTATATTACCAGTACTTTTAATAAAAATAATGTAAGATTTGCATCCATAGAGGTTTTTATAACGGCACGTCGCATCACTCTTTTTGTCGATAACATAAGTACTTCAGAGCTAAAAGATTCCAACGATGAAGTTAAGGGACCAAATGTTAATGCATCAAGAAGTGCTATTGAAGGTTTTTTAAGAAAACATCAGAAAAATGAAAAAGATTTACTCGTTCGAAAAGTAAATAATGAGGATTTTTACTTCATTAAAAGGGAGAGCTGCTCATTTAACATCAAAGAATTTTTCAAAAATCAACTAGAAGAGATGTTAAAAAATTTCTCTTGGCCTAAAAGCATGAGATGGGGTGAAAGAAAGGAAAGGTGGGTTAGGCCAATTAGAAACATTTTATGCATTTTGAATGACGAAATAATACCTGTATCTTTTGCAGGGGTCACAGCATGCAACACAACATATGGCCATCGATTTTTTTCAAAAGATCAAATTTTAACTCTAAAAACTCCAAAAGACTACTTTGAACTACTAGAAAAAAATAATGTAATTCTTCAGCCGGATAAAAGAAAGCAATTTATATTGGATCAGATTAGCAAATTCGCAAAAGAGCAAAATTTACAACTTGAGAAAAATGATTACTTACTGAGTGAATTGACGGGGCTTATAGAATGGCCAATCGTACTATTTGGTAAAATAAATCAGGAAAAATCATTCGGATTACCAAAGGAAGTAATCCTTAGTATAATTAATACACAACAAAAATACCTTGCTTTGAGTAATGGGCAAAAAATTTCATATTTTGTTACTGTTGTTAGTGTTAACAATGATGAAGTTGTTAAAGGGCACGAAAGAATATTAGAAGCACGTCTTGCTGATGCCCAATTTTTAATATCTCAGGATAAAAAGGAAAATCTAGATTATTATGTCAAAAAATCAGACTTGATATTATTTCATGCTTCTCTCGGTAGCATTGGAGAAAAAGTAAAACGCATTACAGCCCTATCAAAGTATATAGCTATATGGATTCCTCGTGCTTCATTAATTAAGGTTGAACGTGCTGCCTATTTAGCAAAAGCTGACTTAGCAACATCAATAGTAAGAGAGTTTCCGGAACTACAAGGAGTTATGGGTGGATATTATGCTTCTTATTTTCAAGAAGATAGAGAAATAGTGGAAGCTATAACTGAGCATTATAAGCCAATCGGACCAGAGCAAGAGTGTCCTAGATCTCCTTCTGCAATTGCTATGGCTATTGCTGATAAAGTAGATAGTTTGGTTGGTTTAATTGCAGCAGGTGAGAAAATCTCTGGTTCGTATGATCAGTTTGGTTTGCGGAGAATGACAATTGGTGTAATTAGAGCAATACTTGAAAATAATTTGCATATTCCGATCAGACTATTGATAGATAAGTCAGTATCTTTATATTCAAGACTTGTATTGACTAAAGGTACAACGTCAGTTGATCAACCCAATAAGCCAAATAGAAAACAAATTTCAGAACTAGTATTTAAATTCTGCTTAGAAAGATTCAAGGTTATTTTAAAAAATAGAGATATAAGGCAAGATATTATAGATTCAATACTACATAAAATCGATGTTAATGATCTGCTAACAGCAGAAGAGCAAATTGTTATATTGAATCGTTATCTTAGTGCGCCAGAAGGTGAACAGATTCTAAACATTTACAAAAGAGTTAGTAACATAGTTAACAAAGCAGAGAAAAATGATAATACTACTTACAGTGCATCTTATGGTAAAAGATTTTTAATTGAGAATGAAGAAACCAAATTATCAAATTATGCTATAGCTTCTTATGAAAACATTAAACAAGCAATAAAAAATAACCACTTTAATGCGGCACTTGATGAGCTTGCTGGTTTTGCTCCATTTATCAATCAATTTATGGACAGTGTGAAGATTAACTGTGATTCTAATGAGCTAAGAAGAAACAGATTATCTTTGCTTGCGAGTGTTGTTTCCATCTTTCATTTAGTAGCAGATTTTAGCCTTATACAAGTCAAGCAATGGATAAATGTTCAAGCAATATAAAAAACAGATAAAATTATCTCCGCGGTCTTGTGGTGTGTATAAGATGATTGGAGATAAGGATAAAGTTTTATACATTGGTAAAGCAAAAAACTTGAAATCGAGATTATCTGACTACCTTCGATTCGAAAGCCTTTCTGAGCGAATCAAGGTTATGCTCTCACAAGTTATTAAGGTCGATATTTCTCTAACTAAAAATGAAATTGAAGCTCTGCTCCTTGAAGCACAGTTAATAAAGTCGTTGAAGCCTACTTATAATATTGTGCTCAAGGATGGAAGATCTTATCCTTATATAACGATCTCCAAACACGATTATC
Organism: Rickettsiales bacterium; assembly: GCA_031284675.1. Classification (GTDB taxonomy): domain Bacteria; phylum Pseudomonadota; class Alphaproteobacteria; order Rickettsiales; family Anaplasmataceae; genus Wolbachia. The sequence goes on from JAITXQ010000004.1 coordinate 10,807, forward strand.
CAAGGATAGCACAATATAGAGGCAAATTTAAAAAGGATGGATTTCACTATTATGGTCCCTTTCCATCTGCTGCTGCTGTTAAGCAAACTATATTGTCATTACAAAGAGCTTTTCTCTTGAGGGTGTGTTCAGATCGATATTTTTCCTCAACGAAAAGACCATGTATTGAATATCAAATCAAGCGCTGCTTAGCACCATGCGTGGGTAAAATTGCAAAAGACGATTACTGCCAGTCAGTAAAACAAGCACAAGACACATTACTTGGAAAAAGTAAGAAAGTGGAAGAACAGTTACTTTCCACAATGAAAAAATGCAGCAGGGAGGAGAACTATGAGCTTGCTGCTGTATATAGAGATCGGGTAGAGTTTCTTAAGCAAATTCAAATGCAGCCAACGGATTTTTCTTTTGAAAAAGATGCAGACTTTTTCAGCATTGTACGTGAAGAAGACCTAGCATGCATTGGTGTATTATCATTTAGAAATAAAAGTAACTATGGAAGCATTCCTTACTTCGTTGAGAACTGTAGTGATCACCCAAATGATGAAATTTTATCCACCTTTTTGATCAATTTGTATAATTCAGCTAACATACCTCCAGCACAAATTTATGTTCCTGGTTTTGTTGCGGGTAAGGAAATCATAGAGCAAGCACTACGTAACGTTACTCAAAAACCAATAAAGGTTTTGCATACAAAGAGTAATGAAGAGCGTGATTTATTAGAATTTGTTTACAATAACTCTCAGCATAACTTGAAGCAGAAGCTTACTGATTATAAAAACAATCTAGAAAAGCTTGAAGAGCTTAGTAAAGTTTTCTTGTTACCAAGTATTCCAAAGCGTATCGAGGTTTATGATAATAGCCATATTTCTGGAAGTCAGCAAATTGGTGTTATGGTTGTTGCAGGGCAGGGGGGTTTTTTAAAAAGTGAGTACAGAAAATTTACTATAAAAGAAGAAATTTCAGGCAATGATTATAGAATGATGAGAGAAGTGCTGACCAGGCGTTTTTCCGGCAATATAAAAGACATAATACCTGATTTTCTACTGATTGATGGTGGGCCAGGACATGTTTCCATAGTACAGAATGTATTAGAAATATTGAATATAAACGTTCCTTTTGCTTGCATGGCAAAAGGCCCTTATCGCAACGCAGGAAATGAGAGATTTTATATGCCAAACAGGGAAGAATTTACTCTGGAAAATGACAGCAAAGTCATGCTTTACTTACAATTGCTGCGTAATGAAGCCCACCGTTTTGCAATAACTTCACACAGAAAAAAACGCGATAAACAGTTTATCGTTTCACGATTGAGCAAAATATCCAGCATTGGCAACAAAAGAAAAAATGCATTGATGTCACATTTTGGTTCGGTGGAAAACATAAGTAAAGCTTCTCTAGCTGAAATTCAAAACGTAGCTAGAATTAGTAAAGGGTTGGCAGAAGTTATTTTTAAACACGTGAATGATAAAGAGTAAACTTCTTTATAACCCTCTTACCCCAAATTTTGCAGGGATGTGGCTAAAAGGCACGTCTGATTGTGATTTGAGAGCAATCTCGACTAGGAATGCAAGTCTGGCATCCAGGAAATTTGCTTGTAAACTGGGTTGGTGAGCATAAAAGCGTTGTGTTATGCTGGCTAGGTTTTCCTACGTCATACCGCAGTGGTATCTCGGCATAGATTCCGCTAACAAGCAGCGGAATGACGATTTCTCAAATCGTCAGGGTGTCATCCAAATAGCCCCTTTCTTGTCATTCCAGTGCCCAGACACTGGGATGACACCCTACTGACGCTAATTCTGGATTAAGGAAGGAAGAAAGTATAGGAAATGGAAGGCTTTTTGGATTTCACAGAATAGGAAATGAGAGTAGAAAAGATATGAACCAAGAAATTAACAGGAGATCTATGGCGAGTATGTTCAATTTCAAGTCTATTTTTGAGGTAGCCAAAAACCGTCTCAATGATGGACCTTTTTTTCAGCAAAATCTTTTCATTTAGTGAAAT
>JAITXQ010000015.1 GCA_031284675.1 Rickettsiales bacterium
AAACAGTTTTGTTATATCTTCCATGGGTAACCTCATCTATTTTTTTTGTATTTGTTGAGTTTACCCTACTCTCCTGCCTTTTCTATTCTCTTTTTAATCCAGAATTAGCGTTTATAGGTCTTATCTCTGTTGTAACCTTGCTAATTTGAATCCCTTCAGCCACACATCTGGTTAATGTGTACACCGCATCACGAACTTTCAGGTCCTTAATTCTTTTTAGGTTTTGCACTAAATTAAATGCCTTCTCGTCTTCGCTATTAATACAACCTGTTGACTCAGGAAATAAATCGTCAATATGATCCACTAATTCTTTTGCTAGCTTCTCTAACTTTTCAGGTAGAATGCTATGTACCCCTCGCTCATACTTTTCTATTAGTGACTTTGCTACACCAGTTTTTTCTGCTAAACCTGCCTGAGACCATCCTTGCACCTCGCCTCTTTTACCTTTTGAATTATTTGGTAGCATAAAGAGTCAGTAGCTATTTTCTTTCCGGTAGTAGTCATTTTTTCACAGGCATTGCAGAATAAATATATATATATATATCCTTTTATAAGATTTTATTAAAGTCCTTGCTACCAAATGGAGTTACCTTCCTTTCCCCTTATATTTACCCTGAGTTGAAGCCTGAGCTTTCACAAATAGCTCCCAAAATCCTTTCTGGCTACCTTCTCTTTGTATCAATTGTGCCAAACGCTGCATCAATCCATTACCCAGTATTTGTCCATTTACCCACTGGCTTTAACTATTTCCGGATTTTCTTTGTAAACCCGCATGTCATCTATTTGATTCTCAAGCTGAAGTTTTTTTTGTTTTTTCTCTTGATATATATTTTCTGTTTTCTTTCCACTCTCTCTCCGAACTCTCCTATAAGATAAACCCCTTCTGACAGGATATGCTCTCCTAGAAAAGAGGAATATCATAGCAATAAGTAATATTATGCTATATATGATCTGATCGTAAGACATTTTTCGTAACCACTATATGCTTCTTACCCTGAACTTTTGAGAAGGTATTTAAACCAACTGCAGCATTTTTTCAAAATATTTCCTTTTCATATGCCTACTACATTCTACAGGCAACGGTATTATTTTTTTATTAATTCCATATAAATTGCTATATACATTTTTTATTAATATCTTCAATATACTTATGTCACTAGTAGTCACTTTTCTTCGCAAAAACAAACATCCATATACCTTCTTTATTATACTATAGCTTAATATAAACTTGCCACTGAAAATTGACTTTTAAGCCCGTATTTTTAAACCAAAAATAGGTATCTTTTAGGGTTTTTACACTGCTAAATCTATAAATTCATTTGCTGAGGTTTTAAGGCACTTTATAGAATGACTCACAAAAAGACCACAAGAACATCTAAGACCTGAAATGCGATTTTAAGGTCATTTATAACAGTCGTTTTTTTCTTTAACATACCCAAAGTTTAAAAAAATAAGATGTTGAACATTTCTACAGAATAGTGTATAATTATTAATGCTTTTTAGGTACTCTTGCTATGGCTCTTTCGAAGTTTCTCGATCCTAAATATGATTTGCCATTCAAACGAGTGTTCGGCACTGAAAAAAATAAGAATATTCTTATCCACTTTTTGAATGACATCTTAGGGTTTACTGGTGTTAACACAATTCAAGATGTTAAGTTTCTTAGCACTATTATGAATCCTGAGATTGCTTCTGATAAACAGAGTATCGTTGATGTCCTCTGTAAGGATTTTCACGGAAATAGATATATTGCGGAGATGCAGCTCGCTAGGGACAAGGGCTTCGAAAAACGTGCTCAACTTTATGCTGCTAAAGCCTACTCAAGACAATCTGGCAACTACATTGATTTTAAGAAAGTATTCTTTATTGCTATTTCCAATAGTATACTATTTCCTTCGGAGGTTGATTATATTTCTACTCATAATATACGTGACATAAAAACCAATGGACATTACTTAAAAGATTTTCAATTTGTCTTCATTGAGTTGCCGAAATTTACAAAAAGCAAAGTAGAGGAGTTAGAGAGCACAAAAGAGAGGTGGTGTTTCTTCTTTAAGCACGCAGAAGATACTACAGATGAAGACCTAAAAGATATAGCAGAAAAATCACCAATAATAAAGCTCGCATATGATGAATTAGACAAGTTTAGTTGGGAAGAAGAGGATCTAGCAGCATACGAAGAAAGAGTATTGAGTGTACAGAAAGAAGCTGCTATTTGGGAACAACGACTTGATGATGCTACTGAAAAAGGCATCCAAATCGGTGAAGAAAAGGGCAGAAAAGCAGAGAAAATTGAAGTTGCAAAAAACCTACTTAAGGCAGGTGTTCCCATTGATGTTATCTCTCAGACAACCGGCCTTCCTAAAGCTGAAATCATACAACTTCAGAAAGAAATTGCCTAAAATTTGGTGCCTTTGTTTTTATTAGTTGCTCGCTTATTGTTATCTCACTTGAATGGGATTTAGGTTCTATTGTCTGTTTTTCCTAGTGATTGACCTTCTGACTGGTTATCCTTTTCAGGTATCCATTCTAAGTATCTCAGCATATCACAATAACCCAACCCTTTTAACTTCTTAACTACCTTTTGATTATTGAGCCCAGGGTACTTTTCTCTCAAAACCTTAGGTAACCCAAAAGTGATAATATTCTGCAATATCTCCTCAATCAGATCATTTATTAATTCCCTAGCATCCCCTTAAGTGCAAAAGAAGTTGCAGGAAAAATTATTGAAGAAATAAAAAACAGTTCCTATAATGACTTTACTATAATAATCAAGTTTTAAAGAAGTATAGAGTGAGCAATTTTAATAAAACTATGGATGCTGGATTACTTAGTGCCGTTATTAGTGATAATATTAGGGAAATAAAACGTCTAATAAGTGAAGGAGTAGATGTTAAAGCAAGAAGTAAATATGGAAGCACTTTTTTACATTTGGCTGCTTGCAATGGAAAATTAAGGACAGTTAAGTACCTTGTTGAAGAAAAAGAGGTTGATGTCAAGGAAAAAAACAATGATGGCTCCACTCCATTACATTTTGCTGCTGACGATGGTAGATTAGATATGGTTAAATACTTTATAGAAAAAGGAATTGATGTTAATATAAGGAACAATTATGGCGTGACACCATTACGTTTGGCTGCTTTACATGGTCATCTAGAGACTCAGAGAGTGAAGAGAAAGTTGAGGATGTTTTTTTACAAGCAGATGGAACACATGAAAAGAAGATCATGCAATTTGATATAGGTTGATCTTGTGAAAGAAAAGTGGTAAAGAATAAAAGGAATGGATCAAGCGTATTCGTGATGAACACTCGCTCAAAAACTTGATGATGCTACTGAAAAAGGCATCCAAATTGGTGAAGAAAAGGGCAGAAAAGCAGAGAAAATCGAAGTTGCAAAGGCAATACTTGCTGATAACATGGGCGTTACTACCATTTCTAGATTCACTGGACTGCCTATTAATGAAATTGAAAAACTCCAAAAATAAAGTGCCATTTTACAAGCCTGGTGATCTTTGCAATTGGTTGTCCACTGTTGGATCATTTAAACAGGTTCTAGGTTTATTGTCTGCTTTTCCTGGTAATTGATTCTCTAACCGACTAGCGCTAGTGAGAGAGACAGTAGTAAGTATAGAATTAATTGTTCCCTTAACCAACTGTTCCAATAAAAATTGTTCGGCCTGCGTGTTTGCTCTGCCTTTTCAATTTCACGGCTTGAACCTATAAAAGGAATCACTTTGGTTGCTTGTACTACTTCTTCTATATTCTTGCTATCTTTCAAGTCATTAAGGTATTCTCTAGCTGTCATACTTACTTCTTTTTTATCTAGGTGATCCTGGAACTTTTTGCTACTTAAATTCATTTCAGCATTGATAAGTAACGGTACACCCAATGGCGTCAACTTAAGAACCTCCATTAGCAAACTCTCCTAAAAACGCTAATTCTGGATTAAGGAAAGAAGAAAGTATAGGAAATGGAAGGCTTTTTGGATTTCACGGAATAGGAAATGAGAGTAAAAAAGATGTGAACCAAGAAATTAACAGGAGATCTA
>JAITXQ010000017.1 GCA_031284675.1 Rickettsiales bacterium
CTCCTGTTAATTTCTTGGTTCACATCTTTTCTACTCTCATTTCCTATTCCGTGAAATCCAAAAAGCCTTCCATTTCCTATACTTTCTTCCTTCCTTAATCCAGAATTAGCGTTAGTAGAGAAAGAAAGAAGTAATTCACTGGAAAACAAAACCGGTAATCCAAGATATTATCGGGATATAGTAAGAAAAATTCAGGAAGAACGGGCATTCAAAAAAAGTATTTTTGTAGGTGGTGGAGTAGCATTAGCCAGTGCTATTATAGCAACAGCACTGTTTGCAACAGGGATATAGCAGTTGGAGTGCTCACTATACTTGCAGCAGTTAGCATAGTTGCAGCAGCAGGACTAGCAGTTGGTGGTGTTACATACTTAATATCAAAGCCTAACACTGAAACAAATGAAGTGAAACTTACAGGCAAACAAAAAGAACTAAGACCATAACTTCCGCATAAGTGAAATAAAAATATTTATACCCAAAATAAGACCTGTACAATAAAGCATTGTATTAATTGTTATCTTTGGTGGGAAGAGTTTTTACCGTTAACGTAGATGAATCCTTTTTCGATGTGTTGGTTCAGCATATATTTTCTGGATATGAAAGGGAGAAAATCCCTGAGATAAAAATAATACTTCCCTGCAAAAGGGATGTAATAGCGTTGTTCAATGCATTCAAAAATCATAACGCTAAAAAATGCATAATTTTGCCAGAGGTAGTTTCACTAGAGAACATTAATGAGGAAGATTTAATATTAAATCTTGATAGGGTTAAAGTTATCAACCCAACAAAAAGAACGCTGCTATTGATTCAATTCATATTAGAGTGGAATAGAAAAAATAATGATAATTTTCCCATTGATTTAGCTTATAGCCTGCCATCATTGCTTGATAGAATTCAATCTACCCAAATAACGGATTATAATCAACTCAATGAGCATTCAAAGAAAATCGAGAATTTCATTGGTTTACTTATTGAAACTTGGAGTAAAACTTTAAAAGATTTGGGAGTGATTGATATATTAAAACATAAGAATGATTACATAAACAATATGATACTTTCACTGCAAAAAGATCAACATATAATCTTTGTCGGAATTGGAAAGGACGAAATCTATAAGTCATTGATTAAGGCTGTATACGACCTGCCATTTGGAAAAATAATTTTATCTAACCTGAATTTGAAAATTAAAGAGAAAGACTGGAAATCGCTTGATAAAAAACACTATCAATATTGCCTGAAAGATCTGCTTGATTATTTAAAAATGGATAGAAGGGATGTTAGCTGCTTGAACACTATAGAGAATGAAATAACTGACTATGTCTTTGATACAACTGCTGATCTAAGCAAAGTTAGTAGTGGACATAGTGGCAATATTGAAGTCATCACTTGTGATTCGAGGGAGGAAGAAGCACAAGTGACGTCATTAATTATAGAAAATGAAGGTTATGAAAACGTTTCTTTGGTTGTCTTTGATAAATTACTTGCAGCTCGTATAGCATGTTTATCAAGGCAACACAGTGCCATATCGGAAAATTATCCTTATATAACGCTTCTACTTTATAGTATCGAAGTCTTGACCTCAAATTGGAGCAGTGTGTCATTACTTTTGCTCCTTAAACATAGGCTAGTAACCTTTGGTTACACTCAAGAAGAGTACACTCGGATTTTATCTGAATTTGAAATAGAAATATTACGTAGCTTTAATACAAACGGCCTAAGCGATATTATAAGTGCTATTAATGTCCATAAAAAACTAAAATATAAAGAAGATATATTGCTTATTATCAATAAGTTAAAAGCTATATTTCATCCTTTACTTAACCTTATAAATTGCTCTATTTCTGATGTAGTAGCAGTTCATTTGCAGTGTATTAATGTGCTTTCTAATATAAATTTTTCAGAGCTAAATAATGAAATAGGTAATTTTATCTATGATTTCTTGAATGCATGTGAGGGTGTGGCAATTAAATGCTCCTTGGAGTTGTATAGCCAAATTCTGACCTTATTCTTAGAGAAAGAGTTTTTTTCTGTAGCAAGTGACTTAAATAGATTTAGCTTATACCACAATAAAGTTGTAATACTTGTTGGATTTAATGAAATACCAAGTTTTCAAAGTCCGTTTTTGAATGCGGTTACAAGAGAGAGACTTAACCTTCCTTCCGTGCAAGAAGAGCAGGGGTATTTTTTGTATACTCTACGCAATTTATTTTGTGCAAGTAAGGTTTATATCACAAGATCGCTGAACAATAGAAAGCCAATTTTATTGCAGCGTTTGGAAATTCTGTTGCAGGGGTCGAAACAGCCGTATCGTGATTGGCTAAAAATATTAAATACGCCTGAGTGTATTGTTCCATGTACTCAGCCTATGCCAAAACCTAAAGCTGAGATAAGAAAAGAAAAAATGCAAGTGATGTCTTGCAGTGCAATAGAAAAGCTAATTCGTAATCCTTATTCATTTTACGTTGAATATATACTAGGTCTCAAACAATTAAGAGACTTAAATCTTAAGCCATCGATATTGGAATTTGGTACTATGGTACACAATATTCTTGAGTGTGACAAAAAGTCGCTAATGAGCATCGCACAAAAAGCATTCTCGACTAGTCGGTTTAATTTTTCAAATATGTGGTGGGTAAGGCTGCAAAGAATAATTCAATCTTTTGTCGAATTTGATAAAACTAGAAACAATCATGTTGAGTTGGAGAAGAGCTTTTCTTATTCGATATTTCATATTCCAGCGCATGGCACACAACTGTATAGATGCTGTACAACCTCCACTAAAGAGGGTGTCATCCCAGTGCCCCGACACTGGGATCCAGAAAACTTGATTGCAATCAAACAACTGTATAATGAAAACTGGATTCCAGTGTCAGCTACTTGCATGACAGAAGAAATTTTACTGACAGCAAAATGTGATAGAGTTGAGTATCTACCAAGTGGGCAAGTAGCAATTATAGACTATAAGCTTGGTTCATCACCTTCCAATGAGGAAGTTATGTCAGGATTTTTTCCACAATTAATTTTACAAGCTTTAGCGGTAGAATACACGACCAAAAGGGAAGTTTCAGAACTTGCTTATTGGAAACTTGACTATGATAAAATAAAGGTTATTTCTCTGAAAGATTATAGACAAAAAATGCGAGAATTTCAGAATGATCTACCAGACTTTTTATCTAATTATTTAAGAGATACTACTCCCTTTATTGCCTCTCCGTATTTCGATAAATTCCTGAGATTTAACAGCTATAAACAACTAGAAAGGGTAGGGGAGTGGTTATAAAATTAGCAGCGCTCCTTCCTTGTCATCCCAGTGTCAAGCACTGGGATGACACCCTACTGGCGGAAGTTACTCTCAAATGTTTGTTCATCATGTTAGCTATAAATGTTTAAGAAATTTACCAAATAAAAAAAAGGCAAAAGAAACCCCGTGTAGATAGTTGTTCACTCTCTAATCCTTCAAATTAGCGTTCTACACTGTCTTAAACGCTTTATAAGCGCGTTTCAGCTTATATAGGTAAAAACCTAGATGTTGTAAAGACATAAGGTGCACATAGTGCAAAAAATTAAAAATAAGACGCCAACTACGTTATACTTTTGCTGTTTAATCTACACAGATGAAGATAACTGAATACCTTCAGTACCATAGTAAGGGGGCTGGCGGAATTTGTCAAGCAAGTTTTTCGTTTCTATTGAATGACGGCTACAATAGTTGTGTGTCACGCTACTTGGATGACATCATACGTTTGAAGTAAAACAGGTCTTTACAAGATAACCTTATCTGGTTATATATCATCAAGTATAGCGTGGTTAACTTCGACCTTATACTTTGATTCCAGATAGCTAATTAACTGCTCTTTTAGCGATATCATCACACGTTTTCCAGTATCAAACGTGTTTAATTTGCCATTCGATGAATACATTTCTTTTAAAATACCTATTATAATTTCATTATTGTATTGAATAGGGTCTGTTACCAAATCAGTTGTTTTCATATTAAAAATCTCTTCTATAAAAGAAAAGGGGTAACTTTGTTGATCAGCTTCATTGCGGTATATCTGCTGACCTTTAACTAATTCCACACCTTGAATTTTTTCCAAATCTGCTTTTTCTTTTAGTTGAGCTGCAATCTTTTGCCCGATTTTAAACATTTTTTCTTTTATAAACTCATTGCGCCAAAGCTTTATCACTGATGCCTTGCCTTCTTCAAAACTTTGCAACTTAGGTGGAATAATATCGATGATTTTTACACTAACAACGGCGTCTCCAACGCCCTTAAAATAACCTTTCTGATCTTTTTCTCGTGAAAAAATGAAAGAAATCAAATCACTAGAAATTTCCACGTTATTACCGTTTTGATCTTTTCCATTAGCATCTACTGGACCAATAGTTTGTATAGGCAAATTGTATTCACTGGATATTTCTTCAATTGCTGCGCCATTGTATATCTTATAGTTCACTTGGTTTATGAAATCATTAACTTTTTCAAAAGACTTTTGGTTAGTTAAAACTGATTTTATATCTTTTTTTAAATCAACTAAGTCTTCATTAGAGATTTGATGCGTACTTTCCACTTTTATTATATGCCAACCAAAATTGCTTGCTAAAACCCCGCTCACTTCACCTACTTTGAGAGCAAATACCTTTTCTCTCATGTCTTCTGGCAGAAAATCCTTGGTTATATTATTTATTCTAGTTTCCTCAAGTTTTACTTTGCCAAACTTTTCTACTATCTGTTCAAAGCTTGTTTTACCTTCCTCAAATGCTCTTCTTGCTGTTTCAGCTTTCTCTTTGGTAGAAAATATTATATTAAATATATCTCTTTGATCTTTAAGTTCCTGTTGTTCCATTATACCATCAACCTCTCCATCTGAGATCTTGATTTGGTCTTCAAAATATTTTTGGCCCAAAGAAATATATTGCGCAGTTTTATACTCAGGATAATAAAAATAAGATTTGTTTTTTTTATACAAATCAAGCAAGGTTTGATCATCTGGTTCAGAGAAGTTTGTAACTGCATCTTTAGTTATTTTAACAATATCGACTACTCTAGTTTGATAGCGACTTTTGTATAACTGCTCATCAATTTTCTCACCAAAAGTTACTGGATAATTATCATGAAATAATGAAGCCATAAACATCATTGCAGGCAGGATTTTCTCTAGTTTTGCTATATACTCCTTTTCTGTCATATGCAGACTGTTTAGCGTCTCATGGAATTTATCTTTGTCAAATTCACCTTTGCCATTCTGAAAGTACTTGGTGTTTTTAATATGGTCTTTTATAGACTCCTCTCCCACTGCCAATCCCAGCTCACTGGTTAGGTTAAACAATAGTTTTTGCTCTATAAGTGCATTAAGTAAATCGTACTTCAACTTTTTTACTTGTTCTTCACTCAAATCAGATCCAGAAATCTGCTTTCCATAATTTTGATATAGCGATTTATACTCATCTAATGTTATAACTTCTTCTCCCACTCTAGCTACCTCTTCTTTTTTATCATCATCTGATAGAAGGTTGCCAACTCCCATGAAGATTAACAAGCAAGCTAAAAGGACAACAGTTACTCTAGTGAAAAAATTTTTAACATTCATTTTAAACTCGGTCAATTAGTGGTTAATTATAGAATAGTAATAATTTCATTCTTGTAAACCCGTAGCTAATATATATAATATTATAATATATCAAGTTTAAAGTTTAATTTTCTTCTTAAATAGGAATATATGTTTTACTATACCTAAAAGTGAAAATATTTTTTTGAATCGCTTAAAATAAGCGTAAGAATAGGCGTACTTAATTAACTTGAAGGGTGAGAAGTTAAAAATTAAAAAATCATTGAATGATAAAATTAATGCTTTTTTAATTTTGATGGCTTATATTTTAGCTCTTTATAGTAGTAAGGAATATTTTATAATGGGAGATGCTTCTTTGATGTCAACAGAATTTTCTAAGGGCAATAATGATAGAAATAAACAGTTTCTGATGCAAATAGCTGCTTGGCTAATAGACAACACTGGTTTAACTTTTGATCAAATAGCGCAATGTTGCAGGTTAACCCTTGAAGAAGTACAAGATATAGCTAATGAGGAAATAGATGTTGAAAAATATAACCCTATTATTTCTGGGGTAATTACAGAAAAAGAAATTGATGACTGTAAAAAAAATCCAAATCGTGTACCAAATTTGATAGTAAAAAATATAAAAAAAAGGAGTAAAGCGATTGGTAGCGTTCTTGGCTTTACCTCTGCGGCAAGGCGTAGAGATAAACCTGACGCGATTTATTATTTAGTAAAAAAATTTCCTATCTTGGACAACAACGTTATAGCTAAATTAATCAGTACAACAAATTATACAGTTGAGCAGGTAAGAGATGGATCTCATCATAACATGCAAAATATAAAGCCCCAAGATCCCGTACTGCTCGGCTTATGTAGCCAAGAAAATTTAGAAACAGAAATAGAAAAAGCAAAAGTAGAAGAAGAAAAGCAAGAAAGGTTAAAAAATATAAAGAATAGCTATTAAGGATCCCAGAACTATTTATTTCTGTGCTTTGTTAATATTAAATTAACTTGACTTACTAGTGTTTATTAGTATAATATAAAAAAAGTATGCAGCTTAATGACAATTAAGCTTAATACGCCCTAAAGACCAGCTCAGCCTAATTTATTACCTTGTAGTCACATTTTAGGTTAGTAAGCATCAATTAAAATTTTTGGAGGACTATGACAACAATCAATGAAGATGTTTTGGCAAAAGGAAAGGTTACAGATAAACCTGAAAAAAGCGAACAAATTCCCAATAACGATATGATAAAACAAATAGTAAATGAAGGCACCGAGGAAAACAAAAAAACGTTAGATCTGAGCGAATTAAAAGGAAAAACAGCAGAAGAATTGTTAGCACTAGCTGAAGAAAGAAAAATTTCAACTAATGGTAAAAACAATGGCAGAATGCTGAAGCAGGAAATGATATTCAGCTTAATGAAAAAAATGAGTGAAGAAGGAGGTGTGACCACAGGAAGTGGAGTAGTGGAAATATTACCTGATGGTTTCGGTTTTTTACGTTCAGCAAGTGCAAATTATGCTCCAAGTACCGATGATGTTTATGTTTCCAACGGACAAATAAAGAAGTTTAATTTACGTACAGGGGATATAGTATGCGGAGAAATAAGGCCACCTGGTGATAAAGAAAGATATTTTACTTTAATTAAGGTTCAAAATATAAACTCTACTGAAGTTAGTGAATTAAGAAAGTACGTCCACTTTGATAATTTACTTCCTCTTTATCCTGAAGGGAGTTTAATCCTTGAGAACAACAGCAGTGAAGATAATAAAAAAGATATAAATATGCGTGCTGTGGATATAGTTGCACCTCTTGGAAAAGGACAAAGAGCATTAATAGTTGCTCCACCCCGTACAGGAAAAACGATATTGCTTCAGCAAATGGCTCATTCTATAGCTACAAATCATCCTGAAATAGAATTAATAGTATTACTTATAGATGAAAGACCTGAAGAAGTGACAGATATGATACGCTCTGTGAAGGGTGAGGTGGTGAGTTCTACATTTGATGAACCTGCTTACCGTCATGTACAGCTTGCTGAAATAGTAATAGAAAAAGCTAAAAGAATGGTTGAGCACAAAAAAGATGTGGTAATTTTGCTTGATTCTATAACTCGTCTTGCACGTGCTTACAACGCAGTTATTCCTTCATCTGGAAAAGTTCTAACTGGTGGTGTAGATTCAAACGCACTGCAAAGGCCAAAACGTTTTTTTGGAGCGGCTCGTAATATCGAAAACGGAGGTTCTTTAACTATAATCGCTACAGCTCTTATAGAGACTGGCTCAAAAATGGATGAAGTTATTTTTGAAGAGTTTAAAGGTACAGGTAACGCTGAGATTATACTTGATAGAAAACTTGCCGATAAACGAATATTCCCAGCTATTGACATTACAAAATCTGGAACTAGAAAGGAAGAGCTATTAATTGATAAGGCTATACTAAATAAAATATGGGTGTTGCGTAGGATACTTAATCCTATGGGATCTATTGAAGCAATGGAGTTTTTACGCGACAAACTACTTTTAACAAAGAGTAATGCTGACTTTTTTAACTCTATGAATCATTAAAAGTAAGCCAGCTCTGATGAACATGCTGAGCAAAAAGTAAAGGATTTTATCGCTCTTATAGCTAAAATAATTTGGATTTACCAAAATATATTTATAGTTAGGTTGGCAATCTACCTTAAGTTAGCGCGTGACGCTGGAATCCAGGTTTTATAAACGCTAATTCTGGATTAAGGAAAGAAGAAAGTATAGGAAATGGAAGGCTTTTTGGATTTCACGGAATAGGAAATGAGAGTAAAAAAGATGTGAACCAAGAAATTAACAGGAGATCTA
>JAITXQ010000024.1 GCA_031284675.1 Rickettsiales bacterium
ATAGATCTCCTGTTAATTTCTTGGTTCACATCTTTTCTACTCTCATTTCCTATTCCGTGAAATCCAAAAAGCCTTCCATTTCCTATACTTTCTTCCTTCCTTAATCCAGAATTAGCGTCAAGAAGAGTTGGTTGTAAAAATTGGAAACGATAATTTTGTTTTACCTAGAATTTATGTTGGACAAGTAATAAAAAATAACAGAGTTAAGACTAATATAAGTCTTAAATAGATTGATTTCATTAGAGTCAAAACTCTTGGAACCTAAGTGATAGAATTTACAATTCTATCTAAAAGAATGCCGAAAAAAAGCAGTAGCCCCACATAGGAGTTATTTTTAAATATGGACATACATTGACTGGGATCGTCAGGATTGAAATTTTTGTATTGGCGGTGAAATATAAACCCTACAGCAAGTAGAGCAATATAAAAAATATTATTTAATGATGACAAGATGCCAGCGTATAGCCACACCATAAGAGATATTAAATAAAACCTTTTCAACCAAGATTTTGTTTTATCACCAAAATATAATGCAGTTGATTTCATTCCGAGTTTTTCATCATCTTTTTTGTCCTGATGAGCGTATATGGTGTCGTAACTAAGTGTCCAAAAGATACATCCTGCATAAAATAGTATAGATTCTATAGTAATCTGGTTCTTTATTACTGCTGAGCCCATTAGCAACCCCATATTGAAAGTAAACCCTAAAAACAATTGTGGCCACCAAACATAACGTTTAAATAAAGGATAGATAGCTATCATACACATTGAAATTATTCCAAGTATAAGTGTAGTTTTATTAGTTAGTAATAAGATTACCAGGGCAATAGACAGTAACAGTGAAAGTAAAACCAAAGCCTGCTTTACGTTTAGTGCACCGCTTGCTAGTGGCCTATATTTTGTCCGCTCAACATGTACATCTATTTCTCTATCGAAAATATCATTGATTATGCACCCTGCAGGTCTCATTAAGAATGCACCTATAGTAAACAAAATAAGGAGAAAAAAAGTCTGCCACGGTAGAGAAGTTGAGGCTAAAAGAATACCGCTTAAACTGGGAAATAGCACAAGCCATAAACCTGTTAAACTGTGCAATCTCATTAATGAAAAGTAACGGTTGAAATGCATTAATTAAGTATGATTATGTAGTATTTTGCTTACATTAACAAAATTACCAAACGCTAAATCAGGCTTGAAAACTAACTCAGGTATAAATCGCAAATCAACATAACACAATATAGATTTGCGTATTGACCATGTAGATTGGTTCATTTCATTAACAACAGTGTTAATATCATAATCATCTTCAGGTTGGCCTAATGTCATTCCAGCGCATGACACTGGAATCTGCATCTGGTCAGTTACTTGGATGACAGGTCTATTCAATGAAGATAACACAATATATACATCTGCTTTTTTCAAATCTTTACTTAATTTTACGTCAGATATCACTACATTTTTATTGAATACCTTGCCTTCCATTAAGATTCTTGATATTGCTCTATGTAATACCGATGCTATTTTTAGGTTTCTGATTTCCTTTTTCATATTCCGCTACTATAACACCCTTTCTTCTTGCACTAATTGATAGGCTTCCAGAATATCTCCGACTTTAACATCGATATTACCCTCTAGTGATACTCCGCATTCAAAGTTTACACCTACTTCTTTAACATCATCTTTAAATCTACGTAGTGCTTTTAACTTCCCTTCATGTACCAATTTGCTATTACGCACTACCTTAATTAAAGAATCTTTTTTTATGACTCCATCACTTACATAACATCCGATAATATTACCAGCTTTAGATACATTAAATATCTGCCTTACAGATGCAGAGCCAACACGTACTTCTCGTGTTACAGGTTTTAACATTTTAGTTAAATACATTCTCATGTCGTCAATAAGCTCGTATATTATATTATAAGTATGTATTTCTACACCTTTCTGTTTTGCCAAATCCCTTATTTTTGAATCCACTTTGACATTGAACGCTAAAATTACTGCACTCGATGCTTCTGCAAGCAGCACATCTGAATCTGTTATTCCTCCTACTGCTTTGTGTAGGATATTTAATTTCACTTGGTCTTTACCGAGTTTATCAATTGAACTCGATATTGCTTCAATAGATCCGGTTACGTCGCATTTTAAAACTACAGATAGCTCTTCTATTTCACTGTCATTACGACTGAATATATCTAAATTATTGTTGTCTGAATCTTCTTCCTTTTTCTTGATCAACTCTAACCTGTATTCAACAATTTCACGTGCCTGCTTTTCAGAATTTACAACAACAAATTTATCTCCAGTGTTCGGCACACCATTTAAACCAGTAATTTCAACTGGAGTGGAGGGTAGTGCTGCTTTTTCTCTTTGACCAAGATAATTAACCATACTGCGCACTTTGCCATATGTTGTACCGACTACTAACATATCACCAACCTTTAATGTTCCTTCCTCAACTATCAATGTAGCTGATATTCCTTTGGCTTTATCTACTTTAGATTCTATTGCCCATCCAAGTGCTCGACAATCTTCTATTGCTTCTAGCTTCATTAATTCAGCGATTAACAAAATCGTCTCTTCTAGTTTATCTAAATTAATTTTCTTTTTTGCTGACACCGGCACAACCATAACATCACCACCGAGCTCTTCAGGAATGAGATCATATTGAGGTAAGCTACTCATTACTTTCTCCACATCACCAGGCTCAGATTTATCAATTTTATTAATCGCAACTATAATAGAAACATCTGCTGCTTTTGCATGATTTATTGCTTCAACTGTTTGCTTCATGATTCCATCGTCAGCTGCAACTACTATCACAACTATATTAGTGATATTGGCACCACATGCACGCATCGCAGTGAATGCTTCATGCCCTGGTGTATCAATAAAAGTAATTTTTTGTTTATCTTTTGTCATTATTTGATAAGCACCTATGTGCTGAGTTATGCCACCTGACTCTCCTTCTGCAACATTAGATTCACGAAATGCATCGAGCAATGAGGTTTTACCATGATCCACGTGGCCCATAAAAGTGACGACAGGTGGTTTAAGTTCTTTAGACAAGCTTTCCCTGCTTTCTATGAAAAATAAATCCTTTTCTTTGTTGGCATTGCTCACTCGTTTAGCCGTATGATTGAATTTTTCTACTATTTCATATGCTATATCTGGATCCACCAAATCATCCACTCTATAACTCTCACCAACTTCTTCTTTAAACATTTTTAGCACACTTTTGCTATCTTCTGCCATACGAATAGATAACTCCCTGATCGTTATTTTGTCTGGTATAATAACTTCTCTTGATATATTTTTACCCTTAGTAAACTTTGACTTTCTATTTCTTATACCAAATCTTTGCTTAAATACAGGAGGTCGTTCAATTTTTTCATCTATTGCCTGCGCAATTATCAATTTAGAATGCTTAGAATATATATCTTTGCTAATTTTAGAAGGCTTTTTATTATCATCCTTATTATCAATATCATCTTCTCTTAGTTTAACTAAGTGAAGACCACTTAAAACTTTCTTATTTATTTCTTTAGATAAGGTGTCCGAACCACTATCTTCATTTTTATCATCCACCCTTTCATTGCTATCTTCTTTTACTACTTGCTCTTTTTCTTCTCTTTGATTCTTTTCTTTCAGCAAAGCAGCATTCTGTACAGCATTAATACGGAAAATTTGTTCTTTCTCTGTTAAAGAGCCTAATTTACTCTCATCAAACAAATCATGTTCTTCTGTACCATGAGATTTTTTTCTTCTTTTTTTTACTATTGTAGCCCCAGCACTTGGGCTAGCTGAAAAGCTGAAATCAAGGTCCAATTTAAGCTTGCTCAAGCCTTGAAGCGTTAATTTTTTACTACTGATATCTTCATCATTCATATTATTTTATTATATTACCCCAAGCTTTTTACGTGCTTCTATGATTATTGAATCTACAGTATCTTTTAAATTTTCTGAATTCACCCTACTATCAGCTGAAGAAGAAAGTATGCTGCAAAACTCGTAACTTGATAAATCTGCTACATCCTCTAAAGTCTTAATACTATGTTTACTAAGAGCAATTTTATCGTCTATTGATAAAGCTAAATTGATTATATCATCTTCCATACCTAAACTTTTTAGTTCTTCTATTTTTCTATCATTTTCTGCTTTCAAATACTTATTTGCTCTATTACGAAGTTCATTTGCGATATCCTCATTAAAGCCCTCCATTGAAGCAAGCTCTTTAATTGAAGCGCTGGATATATCTTCTACGCTTGAAAAACCTTCCGTTACCAACAGCTGACCCATAATCTCTTCTAAATTTAAAGCTTCAGCAAATAAAGCTGAACATTGACTTAGTTCTTTACCTCTCCTTTCTGATTCTTGCTGAGTGCTTAATATCTCAATTTTCCATCCAACAAGTTCTGAAGTTAATCTTACATTCTGACCCTTTTTTCCTATAGCTAAACTTAATTGATCTTCAGCAACTATTAACTCTACGCAATTTTCATTTTCATCAATAATAACCCTCGATACTTCTGCAGGAGTAATGGCTTTAATAACAAATTGGCCCAAGTCTGAAGAGTAATTTATAACGTCAATTTTTTCACCATTTAATTCGTGTATAATAGTTTTTATTCTATCTCCCTTAATTCCAACACAAGCACCTACTGGATCAATGTTCCTGTCAGGAGAGAAAACGGCAACTTTAGACCTTGAACCAGCATCTCTAGCTATACCTTTAATTGTCACTAATCCATCAGCAATTTCTGGTATTTCTTGATTTAATAATGCCTCCAAAAAGCCTTCATGAGTCCTAGAAAGAATAATTTGACGTCCATCATCAGAGCGCTTAACAGTTTGTATGTAAGCTTTAACCTTATCGCCTTCGCGAAATGATTCACCACCGATTAAATTTCGCAATGGAAGATATGCCCTAGTGCCATTTATGTTTATGTCTATAATTAGATCTGAATATTCTACTTGTTTAACAATACCATACCTCATTTCTCCCACCTTATCTTTAAATTCTTCATATTGCTTTTTTGACTCTTCATCTTTAATGATTTGAGCAATCTTTTGCTGAGCAATTCTTGCTGAAGCAAGATCGGTGTTAAGAGAGAGCAATTCATTAACAGTATCTCCAACTTTTGCATCTTCTTTTATTAATTTAGCTTGTGTAAGTGTAATTGATTCGCATCCAGTATTCTCTTCTCCATTTAATTCATCATCAATAACTTTTAATTTTCTGTATGAAGTAACTTTGCCTGTGTTTCTATCTATATTAACTACAATTTTACTTTTGCTACCATATTTTTGATGAGCCACTGCTTCTATAGCACTTTCTAATGCCTTTATTATAACTTCAAAATCTAAACCTTTTTGAAGTGAAAGCTCCCCTGCTGTTTTTATTATATCAAAGCTTCCAACTATGTTATTCTTGTTACTTTTCTGCTTAACACTGCTTTTGCGATTAGCAATCATATGAATAAATCCAATGTAATTAGTTATAATTATAGCTTCAATGAGCAAAGAACGCTATCCTAAATATTAAATAATTGCTAATTTAAGTCAAGTTTTTTCATGTCTTTGCATCACAAGCAATGCAGGGGTAAAAAATAAAGTTAAAACCGTTGCAACTAATATTCCACTTGCTATGGTTGTTGAAATGTCAACCCACCACTGGCTTGATGGAGCGTCATACGTAATTCGTAGCGTAAAAAAATTGATATTCAGTCTGGTGATCATCGGTATTAAACCAAGAACTGTGGTTGCAACGGTAAGTAATATTGGCCTCACACGAGAAATTGAAGCGTTTATTACACATCGCTTAATGTCATTCTTGTGTACCTTAACTTGGTGATGAAAGGCATCAAGTAATAATATGTTATTATTCACTATAATTCCTGCCAAAGCAATTACCCCCACTCCGCACATAACGATTACAAAAACTTGGTGAGTAAGAAAGAAAACAAAAAACACACATGTAGTGGATAAAAAAACTGCCGTCATTACGATAAATGTATGGTATACATTATTAAATTGCGTTACTAATATCAATATCATTAATGTAATCGCTAATATAAAAGCCTTTAATAAAAATGCTTCTGATTTCTGTTGATCTTCTTTATCACCTTTAAAATCAATTTTTATTTCCTTGTCCCAATCCTGGGCAATCAAATTCCGAATGAATTTAATTCTTTCATCAACGAGATAGCCAGCATTCACATCAGCAGAAATTGTAACAGTGCGTGATCCATCGATTCTACTCAGCTTGGTTATCTTTTTTTGGGGAGAGTATTTTACTATGTTGCTCATAGGGTAGGAGCCATTAATTGTATTGATAAAAAGATTATCTATGGTCTTCATGTTGCGATTCTTTCCAGGAAAACGAAGTATAATATCGATCTCTTCATCCAGATTATTTGATCTATATTTTCCGATCACCACTCCATTTGTAACCATTTTTATAAAATCGCCAATGGTTGCAACACTTACTCCAAAACTTGTAGCCTTACTCTTATCAACACTCATATTCCACTCTATTTCAGGTGACGACCTGCCATCTTGAATATTTATGAATCCAGATGAAGGCTGATCCATAATTTTTAGTATCCTTTCTACTGCTAAATCTAAGCTTGATGCATTCCCGCTCAGGTTAATTTGTATTGGTTTGTCAGCTGATGGTCCTGGATTTTCTTCTTGAACGTCAATTATTACTCCTTTCATGTCCTGCACACCGCTTCTTATATCATTTAATATATGCTTAGCTTTACGCCTGAAGCGCCAATCCATAAGTTCTAGTTGAATTTTGGCAATAACGTTATCTGAAAATACTCCTGACTTAGCGTAGAAAACCTTAACTTCTTTCTCCATATTCAAAATACGACTTTCTACTTCTCTAAGTATCAGATCTCGTTCTTTGGCCGATAAGCTTTCTTTTGCTTTAACACTAATTAAAATATTATCTGAATCCACTTTCGGAAAAAACTGCACTCCAGGGCCAAAAGTAAAGTACAACACACTAAACGAAAACAAAACGAATACAACAGCACATACAAATTTTTTAGGATGGTCTAAGACTTTCTCTAGCATGCGTACGTAAGCTCTTATTATAGGCCCAGTACTTTTTATCTCACCACTTTCTATGGCATTCATTTTTTCAATTTCTTCTTTTGAAGTTACCGAAGGCTTGCCAAACATCGCACCAAATGTTGGTATAAAAACTAAAGCCATAATAAGTGAGCCAGTTAAAGTTAAAATTATTGTAATCGGTATATACTGCATGAATTTGCCAACAGTATCAGGCCAAAATAATAGAGGAAAAAACACTGCCAATTTAGTCAACGTTGATGATAGAACTGGATAGAACATATCGCGCACTGAAGTGTGAAAAGCTTCTACTTTATCCATGCCAGAGATCATCTTTCTATCAGCATATTCACTGATTACAATTGCATCATCAACCAGCATGCCAACCGCCATAATTAAACTAAAAAGTACAACAATATTTAAGGTTATGCCCATGAAGTAAAGGGCTATTATTCCAATAAGAAAGGAGCCAGGTATCGAAAGTGCAACAAGAATAGCAATTCTTGTTCCCATAGAGAGCATTATTATGATTAATATCAATAACACAGCGAATATTATGCCGTTTTCCAGGTCATCCAGCACGTTTCGGACGTCTTTTGATTGGTCGTTTAAATACACCACTTTTAAATTTTCAGGTAATTGATCTTTTGCCTTATCCATTAAGTATTTTACTTGATTTACTGTGTCTATTATGTTTTTTCCATTACGTTTTGAAATTTCTAACACAACACTAGATAATCCATTAATGCGAGCAAATCCTTCGTGGTCCTCAAATCTAAGGTACACTTTTGCTATATCCTTTATTCTCAAAACTGCATCGCCTTGAGACCTTATAGAAATGTTCATAATATCTTCTATATCTTTTAATAATCCTGATATTTTTATTGAATATTTACCTGTATCATTTTCGAGTGACCCAGCACCCACTAATCTATTATTGTTTGATATAGCATGAAATATTTCACTTGATTGAATGTTATATTTTGTTAGAACTGTGGGCTCAACTATAACTTCCACTGTTTCTTTACGCATACCCGCCACTTCAACTTTGAGTACATTTGGCAGAGATTCTATTTCTTTTTTTAATTTGTGTGCTATTTCAGTTAAGGCTCTTTCTGGCAAATTACCAATTAAGCCAACATTTAGTATCGGAAATAAGCTCAAATTTATTTCATTGATTATCGGAGATTCTGCTTCAACAGGTAACTTCGATTTTATGTTTGAAAGTTTTGAACGGACATTATCGAGCACTTCTTTATTATCATATTCCGTGCCAAATTTAAGTATTATATGAGCGCCATCACTAGTTGCAAGCGCCTTTAGCTCTCTAACACCTTCTATAGGCCTCAGTGCATTTTCTATTGGAATAGCTAATAACTTTTCGCTATCTTCAACAGAAATACCAGGAAGTCCAACGAACACGCTGATTATAGGGATCTGTATGTCAGGGTTACTTTCTCTTGGCATTTTTACATAAGCATATGAACCGAAGATAAAAATCACTATAAGCAATAATATCACTGTTCTGTTCTGTGCTACAAGTAAGCTTTTCATGTTGATATTATATTAATATGCACATTCTTGTACTATATTATAGATTAGATACATTATATATTAATTAATCCTTATATAGCTTTAAAACTTTACGCAAATAATTAAGATTTCTACAAAGTTGCAAATATAAGAAAATTTTCGTATAATAATAATTCTAGAACAGTATTTGAGGGATTATTATGGTGGCAATTCTAAATATAACAAAAGGCAAGAATAAAGTTATTATGTCTGGGTTAGCTGGAGTTTTATCAGCTTTAATATTTTTGACAGCAATCCACATTGCCGCAAAGATAGCCATTATCGTTTCTGCTGCTGCAGTTACTTACTTATTACTTTCGTTGATTCATAAAATGAGAACTAAAGAAGACAAGCCTGCTAAAACTCCTAATATGTCAGAAGATGAAGAAAAGGATACGAAAATATCCGTAAAAGAACCAGAAAAAACTGAAGCTGAACTAGAAGAAGAAAGAAAAGAAGAGGTAATAAAAGAGAACAGCAACGCATGGAGAAAAGATCACTTGGCGGACCAATAAATGTGTTTGGTGAACCAGTTCTCGATGAAATTCAGAACACTGAAGACAGTCATTCTGTTGATTATACAAAAACTATGGTAGTATCTAAGCGTATGAATGGAGCTTACTAAGAAATCACAGATGCCACTGATACCCTGAGAACCTCTGTCTATATAGAATCTAAAAATAAAAGCACGCGAAATCCTGCAGAATGGCTATTACAGTACGGGAATGTAAATGATGATGTGAGGAAAATGCTAGAACAGCCAGCTACCCAAAAGTTTAACGGGTTAGAGTTTAACATGTAGTTGTTGTATTAAGCTCTCCATCTTATACTGAGGATCAGATGCAATGCCATACACTCTATTTGGCGGAGCAATTTTGTTCTCTATACCAAAAACTATACCTTCAATTATTGCTGTAAGTACTTTTTCAAGGTTACAATCTGCTCCAGGAACACGGTGCTCTAGGCAACATTTACCACCAAAGTTGGGAATTCTTACCGCAGCAGTTCTGTTATTTACTCCCCAACTAATCGTAGTTGGAGTGTGGATATCAGGATACTGAAACCTTAAATATGAATCATTATTTGGAGCAAAAAACAACATATGTTTTTTCATCATGGCACATAATCCACCAATACTGTGAAGCAGGTGATTGCTATATTTTTGTTCATTACAATAAAATAAATTGTTGTTGCTTGAATCCACTAAATTAACGTGCACATTTAATGCACTGCCTGCTCTATCTAAATAAGGCTTTGCTTTAAAAGAAACATTACCACCGAGTTTCTGTGCTGTTCCAGTAAGTAATTCTTTTGTTAACTCAAAATGCTTAATTAAATTGTTGGAATTCGTATAACAACCACTTTTCACTTCATATTGATGTATAGAATTCTCTTTCTCACACAAAAATCCAAGTGAAGCTATTTTATTTTTGATACTATTGAGAAATAAGTATTCTTTTTCTATTCCTTCAATATAAAACTCTAGTTCAATACCGAATACAGCAGATACATCATGATAACTTAAATTACTTAATATAGTCATAAATTTGCTTCAGTAAATCTATATTAGGTTAGCTACATTTATATGAATACTTTACTTATTTTCCAATAAATTTAATATCTTATTTATACATAATATACCATTATTTTTAACAGCACACTGCTAATCCTCGACACAAGCGACGTTTACAATTTTTTCATTTGTTGAAATAAAAATGATCAATTTTAGTGCTTTTATATCCTTTACAACTCATCAAAAAATCACCATAATTTTCAGTGTATATTAAGTAGTACTAGCTTTTCGTTTTGCAACAAGTTATTGATTATCTTATATTTTCTAATTATTGCTTTTTTCTTGGTGTGGTATATGAACTTAATTAACCCTAAGGCTTCTGCTATGTTTTTTGACCAGATTGTTACAGTAACGGATCACAATATTGCTTGGGAAAAAATCCAAAATTGTCTTTATAATCTTTATGGAGAAGCGACATATAACAGCTGGCTGAGTTCACTTAGATTTGTTAGCAGCAGAAAAGGAGAAGTTTTGTTATCTGTATCAACAAGATTTATAAAAGAGTGGATTACAGTGCATTACATGGAAAAAATATTATCATTATGGCAAGGCGAGGATGAGAGTATATGTTCTATTGATATTCAAGTAACTGAGGAAAAGAACTCGCACTCTAACATCATATTAAAAAATAGAGAGGAAAGTAATCATAATCTTGGTTCACCACTGGACCCCAGATTCACTTTTGATAATTTTGTGGTAGGAAAGTCAAATGAATTAGCATTTACAGCGGCAAAGCGTGTAGCGGAATCTATAGATCCAATATCAGGCAGCAATCCTTTGTTTTTATATGGCGGAGTGGGACTTGGTAAAACACATCTAATGCATGCTATAGCTTGGCACATAGTCAATTCCCCATCAGCAAAAAGAAAAGTGGCATATTTATCAGCAGAAAAATTCATGTACCAATATATTACAGCGCTACGAAGCAAAGACATTATGTTATTTAAAGAGCAATTTAGATCAGTAGACGTATTAATGGTAGATGATGTGCAATTTATTAGTGGTAAAGATAGTACACAAGAAGAATTTTTTCACACTTTCAATGCATTGATAGACCAAAACAAACAATTGGTTATATCAGCTGATAGGTCCCCTAGTGATCTTGATGGAGTGGAAGAAAGAATAAAATCACGACTCGGTTGGGGGTTGGTAGCAGATATTAATGAAACAACTTTTGAATTAAGACTTGGTATATTGCAGGCCAAAGTGGAGCAAATGAATATGTATGTTCCAAAGGATGTCCTAGAGTTTTTGGCAAGGAACATAAAATCTAATATAAGAGAATTAGAAGGAGCATTAAATAAGGTTGCCCATACTTCATTAATTGGAAGGAGTATGACGGTAGAATCGGCCAGTGAAACTCTAATGGACCTTCTTAGATCAAATCATAAATCAATCACAATAGAAGAAATACAAAAGAAAACAGCTGAGTTTTTCAATATAAAGGTTGCAGATATGCAATCCAATAGAAGGCTTCGCAGTCTTGCAAGGCCAAGGCAAATAGCTATGTATTTCGCTAAGAAATTTACCCAAAAAAGCCTACCAGATATTGGAAGAAGCTTTGGTGGCAGAGACCATGCTACTGTTATACATGCGGTAAAGCAAATAGAAAATTTTATAAAAACTGACTCAAAATTTGCTGATGAAATCAATCGGTTGAGAAAAATATTTAAGTGAATTTCTAACGTTTTTTAAATAGCTAATAACAAATCCCAAAATGGATCGGCTATAGTTTTAATCCATTTTAAGTTTAAAGTCTTCTGTCAGCTTTGCAGAATACATTTCCTTATTATCTTGATTATAGAAAGTAAATTCATGATCATCTAAGTTTAGTATTGCAAAGCCAAAGCCGAAAAAGTTTCTAACCTCGTGTGCTAAGTAGTTTTTGCCATTTGAGTAGTCAAATTCTACATTTTGATAAACGGACTCTTGATCTTGAGCATGTAATAACGCACCGCCATTTCCAACTATAATCTGGTCTGGAGCATTATCTATTAATAAAATCTGAGCTATATGAATGTGGCCGGAAACTATGGTAGCGACATTACTTGGAAATTTATCTCCAAAAGCTTCAATTTGTGCAAGGTTGCCATGGCTTTTTAATGCTAAAAATTGCTTTTCTGGAGATCTCCACAAAGGCCTATGAGTTAAAAACCATATAGGTTTACTAGAACCATCTTGTGTTAATTTATTAAATTGTCTTTCAAAGGCATCAATTTCATTTTTAGTGGTGAAGATATCTTCACCAGACGAGGAATCGAAGATAAAAAATTTCATCGGTCCAGCGTCTAAAGACCAACTAGAAACGAAATTTTCACATTTTTCAGACGAAAAAGGGTATGAATCTAGATATCTAAACCATCCTTCATAAGCTCTATCACAACTCTCATGGTTTCCGCGAACAAAAAGAAAAGGGGATTGTAGTAAAATATCCTTTGCAGGCTCAAACCAATCAGCGTACCAAGCTTCTTTATTGTATCCATAAATATCGCCACACTTTTTTGTATTTCTACATTTTGTTTTTCTGTAATGATAATCGCCGATGTGAATAATTAAATCTGGTTTATGTAGAGCAATTGAATCTAAATTTTTTTTTAAAGGCCAACTATCTATCGCATTACATTCCTGCTGAAATAACATATTTATTCTACAACCTGTATCACCAATAAAAGCAATTTTGTTAACCTTTTTTGGTAACATAGGAACCCGTAGATCCTCAATACCAACATCTTTGGCACTTGTTTGTACTAACAGTTCACAAACTGTTTCAATATGACTGCCATTATTAATTGAGCTGCGATTCAGCATTTCTACTTCCTCGCCATCAACATAAGCAATAGGGCATGTGTCATCATTTATGATTGCACGTACGCTTAATTTATTTTCCGGAATAACTTGAGACCATGTATATAATGTTTGTGCATGGACAGAATGAAAGCTAGTTATAAGAAATAAAGCTAAAAAAATAAAAATATTAGCTATATTCATTCGTATAAAAACCTAAATTTAAAATTAGTAGTAAAATTATCTTAAATAATTGAAATTTATAATCACAAAATTCATAACCATATTATAAAGGTAATTTTTCTAGTATCAAGTTGACACTTTAGGTAAAAAATCCTAAAATGATGAAATAATTATATAAAAACTAAAATGTAACAAAAGTGCGGCCGTGGTGGAATTGGTAGACACGCAGCGTTGAGGTCGCTGTGGCTCATAAGCCTTGGAAGTTCAAGTCTTCTCGGCCGCACCAGTCTTCTCATCGCCATTTAATGTGGGTAAAATGTTTATAGAAAATCAAGGTAAAAATAAAGTAGAAAGAGCCATCAGCGAAATCAAGCGTGGCCTGCCAATTGTAATATATGATGAAAATAATTACCTATTATTTGCTGCTGCTGAAACTTTAGAAAGAGATTTGTTTGATCAATATAAGCTTATATCAGGTAATATATATGTTACTTTAACTTCAAGTAAGGTAAAATTCATCTCTCAAAATGAAGAGCATGACAGCAAACGACTATTGATAAATAATTTTGATGAACTGCTCCATTTAATAAACTGTTCAAAGGAAGATCGCATAAAAGAATTACAATGCTCAAAGACAATTGATGAATATGCTATTGCCTTGCTTAAATTCTCAGAATTATTACCATACGCGTTAATGGTTGATATGACCTTCAAAGATAGACACGAAATGCGAAATTGGTGCGAGAAAAATGACGTTATTGTACTAGACACATCATTCATAAATAATTTTCAACAAAATCAGAATGTATATGAAGTGTGCAAAACATCATTATTTTTAAAACAGACTCAAAAAGTAAATATCATATCTTATAGAACTGAGAGTGGCGGAAGAGAACATCATGCAATTATCATTGGCAATTCAGATAAAGATGACGAACCATTAGTAAGAATTCATTCTTCGTGCTATACAGGCGACTTATTAGATAGCTTATCATGCGATTGCAGAAGTCAGTTACATCAAGCAATCCAAATAATGACTGACTCTGGAAATGGCATTATATTATACTTGATGCAAGATGGAAGAGGCATTGGTTTAACTAATAAGTTAAGGGCATATAATATGCAAAGAGAGCATAACCTTGATACTGTGGATGCAAATAGAATATTGGGTTTTGAAGATGATGAAAGGAGTTTTGTTGTTGCAGCTGAAATGCTTAAGAAATTGAACATTAACAAAATTCGATTACTTACAAACAATGGTAGGAAATTATCAGAGTTGGAAAGTAATGGTATAGAGGTTACAAAATGTCTACCACTTATTGTGGAACGTAATAAATATAACGATTCATATATGGAGACAAAGTTTATTAAGCTGGGCCATAGGTTAAGAGTTTTTTAGCTTTTTTGTTGTAACTACTTTGTTAATTTGCTATGTTAATTAACACAAGTTAAGATTTTTAAGAATGATAAAATGCTAAGATTTTTCAAACGAGAACAGAGTGCTGAATCAGTAGACAAGGATATAAATTGGAATTCAAGTCGCTATAGCACAGTTGTTGCTCAGAGGAATATTTTACTTTTATTTGCGTTAATATTATTAGCAACGATTTCTATCAGCATACTAGCCATATTTAAAATTAGCACTAGTAGCACTATTGCACCATTTGTTATAGAAATTGAAAAGAAATCTGGAATAGTGCAATTGGTTGACCCTGTTACAGTAGAACAATATTCCGCAAATGAAGTGTTAAATAATCATTTTATTGCAGAATATATAAGAGCAAGAGAGGTTTTCGACCCATATCACTACAATTATAACTACTATACAAAGGTGAGGGTATTTTCCTCATCTAATGTATATAATGAATTTAGAAATTATATAAAATCGCAGAATATGGATGATCTTTTTAACTTATATTCAGATTTTGTCAAAAATGAATTTAAAATTCGCTCAATTCAAAAATTGGGTAACGATGCTATTCAAGTGAGATTTACTGTGGAATTTACACGGAAAGATGGAGGCTCTACAAGAAAAAATAAGATAGTTATTATGTCATATAGGTATGCATCACTTGAAATGGATGACCAGCAAAGATATATTAATCCGTTAGGGTTTCAAGTTATCTCTTATAGGGTAGATGATGAATATGTATAGGATATTATTAGTTTTAGCTTTACTAATAAGCAGTAGTTTAAGCGCATCCATTAATTATAATAAACCCATTTCTGTAGACAGCAGAATAAAAACTTTTGTGTATAATCCTAACGAAGTATTTACAGTGGTCTTTAGTCAAGGCTATTACTCTTATATTGAATTTGCAGAAGGAGAAAAGGTCAAAAATATCGCTGTTGGTGATGCATCAAGTTGGAAAATTAATCCTTATGATAATAAGCTGCTTATAATGCCATTTGAGGTTAGTAGCCGCACTAACATGATTATTACGACAACTAAAAAAAGAAATTATATTTTTGATTTAATCTCAAGGCCAAATTATGATAAATACCCAAATACTGATGCTGAGAAAGTGAGTCACGATTATTCTGCTGAAAAAGATATATCTTACGTAGTACGTTTTTATTATCCTCAAGAAGAAGATGAATTTGATGTTGATTTAAATGAAATATCAACACCTACTCAAATGCAACATACTGCAGACAAGCCAGAAAAAGTAATACAAGAAAATGATACGAAATACAATTATACATATATTGATGAAGGTGGTAATGCGGATATAATTCCGGTTGAGTTATTTGATGATGGTTATTTAACCTATTTAAAATTTAGAGATAATAATAAAATACCTCAAATTTTTGTGGAAGAGAGGGATAAAGCTCAGTTGCCTTGTAAGAGGCTATTATTTAATGATTATGTTGTAATAAAAGGAGTGCATAAGAAATTATTTATGCGTTATGGAAATGATGAAGTTGAAATTATAAATAAGTCACTTTAGCTGTGGTACATGCAATATGAATAAAGAAGGACGTAACAATTCAGAAAATAAATCAGAAATAGAGAGCAAAGTAGTAACAGTTGGCTCCAATCAAGGTCATAGAGCATTAATGGTTATTATTTTAGTGCTTCTAGTTGGTGGAATATATTATCTCTATTTTAGCCCTTCTTCTGATGAAGAGGATGTGGAGATCATTAAAAAAGAAGAAACAAAGCAAAACGTTCAAGAGTTGAAAGGAAAGTTGGAGCAAGTTCCAGATAGTGTAATAGTTCCCGAAAGGATAATAACTGATCTCTTACCACCTTTACCTCCTCTTCCTACACCACAAGTCATACCAGAAGTAAAGAAAATTAAAAAAGAAGAAGTAATAAAAAGAGAAGGAGAGAAACCAAAAGAACCCCCTGTATCAAATATACCTATTTTGCCAAAGCAAAATTTTCCTTTTGGCAATGTTACTAGCAATTTTCCTACCTCGTTTTCTACAATAGGAGGTGGCGGTTATCCTAAAGAAAGACGTAGCACACAAATGTTAGCAATTTCAGGTGGTGGTGATAAAGAGAATAAGGATGATGACGTTACTTTATCTAACACTTCAGCACAGTCGAGCAAAGCTACCAAGGTGGGAAAACTTAGTTTAATGATTACTCAGGGCAAAATTATTGATGCTGTTCTTGAAACTGCAATAGATTCTGATCTGCAAGGAATGCTGCGTGCTGTGGTTAGTAGAGATGTTTATGCAGAAACTGGTGAGACAGTTTTAATACCTAAAGGCTCAAGATTGATAGGCGGGTATTCATTTAACTCGAATGTTGCAAGAGCCCGTATAAATATAAACTGGAATAGGGTTATTCTTCCTCATGGAATAGATATTGCTATTTCATCACCTGGTACCGATGAGCTTGGTAGAGCAGGAATAGCTGGAATAGTTGATAACAAAATAGCCAGTGCATTATTTTCTTCAATAATGCTTGCTAGTGTTTCAATTGGTTCAGCTGTTATAGGGCAAAAGGCTTCCAATCTTATTGATGCGCTAACTGCCATAGATGCAGTGAAACCCATCACTGCAACTGAAATAGATTTTTCTTCACTCAAAGATGTTATTGGTGAAGCAGCAAAGGATATACCTAGTGACAAATGGAAATTGGGTCTTGGAGCTATTGGAAAAATTCGTAATGCCAAAAACGAGCAAAATTTGCTGAAAATAATGAAAGAGGAAATAGCAAAAGCATTAGAAATTGGAGAAGATAAGGTAAATATAAGCCTGGAAAACGTAAATCAACTGCTACAACAATTTCAAAGAAAAAACAAGTCTGTTTATGAAGATGCAATTGGGAAGTCAATCAATGATTTTTCTAAAGATATGCGAGATATAGTCAACAGATCTACAGATAAAAAACCAACTATTTATGTCGATCAAGGTACTGCATTGAAAGTATTTGTTAACCAAGATATAGTATTTCCTCCACAGGCAATATTAAATCGATAAAATGAACTATGCTGCACTTGATACATATTTGGAGCCATTACAAGGCATATTTCAAGAAGAAGGTGTAAATGAAATATCAATAAATAAGCCAAAGGAAGTATGGATTGAAAATCGTGGTGAAATAAGATGTGAAAAACTAGAAATATTTGATCTTAATCATCTAAAATCTTTGGGCAGATTGATTGCTCAAGCAACAGAACAAAAACTCAGCGAAGAAGCACCATTACTTTCGGCCACATTACCAAATGGTTATCGTATACAGATAGTATTTCCGCCAGCATGCGAGTCTGATACAGTGGTTATGTCAATTCGTAAGCCTTCTAGCATGCAATTAGCATTAGATGATTACGAAAAAATGGGGGCTTTTTCTGAGACTGTTATAGAAGTGACCGATAATCCAGTAGATCGTCATCTGGATTCACTGTTAAAGCAAAAGAAGATAAAAGAATTTTTAGAATACGCTGTAATAAGTAAGAAAAATATTATAATTAGCGGTGGAACTTCCACTGGTAAAACCACTTTTACTAATGCTACTTTACGTGCTATTCCAGCTGAAGAAAGAATTATTACTGTTGAGGATGCAAGGGAAATTGTTTTGAACGATCATCCCAATACAGTTCATCTGATCGCTTCTAAAGGAGGGCAGGGTAGAGCAAAAGTCACCACTCAAGATTTGATAGAAGCGTGCTTACGTTTAAGACCAGATAGAATAATAGTTGGTGAGCTCCGTGGAACGGAAGCTTTTAGTTTCCTTAGGGCGATAAATACTGGTCACCCTGGATCAATATCAACTCTTCATGCGGATAGTCCAACAATGGCCCTTGAACAAATAAAATTGATGGTTATGCAAGCAAACCTCGGCATTCCCCCAGATCAGATTATACCATATATTAGAAATGTGATTGATATTGTTATTCAGCTAAAAAGAACTGGTGGAGGAAAAAGAAATATTTCTGAAATATTATTTACTAGATCTTTAAATGAAAATGCTTAAATTTATACATAAGTTAAGAAAGAGTAGTTTATGAGTAATGGAAATCACCTACGTAATATTCTCATAGGAGGTGTAGTAGTTTTTAGCGTACTTGAGTTTTGCTTCTATTTATCAGGTATACTGTTCTATTTATTTGTTGATGGTCCGGATGCTGTGGATTTTAAGGCAATTAATCCTAGTTTGACGCCTTTCCCTCAAGCTCTTTGGCCAACAATTTTTGATCATATACAATATTGTTGGCATCATCCGGAGTTATATAGCTTTGAACTAAAAATGAAATTAGTTTTCTCTTCTGCACTGCCTATTTCTATTTTACTGATCATTTTATGGAATTTAAGAGAAAGGATAATCGAGTGGCGGCTATTTAAGAAGAAAGAATCACTTCATGGAGACTCGCAGTGGGCATCAGAGAAGGACATACGAAAAGCAGGATTAAGAAGTAAAAGGGGATTATTGCTTGGAAAAGATAAAAGGGGTTACTTTATTGCTGATGGATATCAACATGCGTTGCTATTTGCACCTACAGGTTCTGGTAAAGGTGTTGGTTTTGTAATTCCTAATTTATTATTTTGGTCTGATTCAGTCATTGTACACGACATAAAATTAGAAAATTATGAAATAACAAGTGGTTGGAGAAAACAACAAAAGCAAGAAGTATATGTATGGAACCCAGCACAGCCCGATGGAGTAAGTCACTGTTATAATCCGCTGGACTGGATTAGTAAAAAACCTGGACGGATGGTTGACGATGTGCAGAAAATAGCCAACCTAATCATGCCTGAACAAGATTTCTGGCAAAATGAGGCAAGAAGCTTATTTGTTGGAGTGGTGTTATACCTACTTGCTTCGCCAGAGAAAGTTAAATCTTTTGGTGAAGTTGTGCGCACGATGCGTAGTGATGATGTAGTTTACAATCTTGCTGTTGCTCTTGATACAATGGGTAAAATAATACACCCTGTAGCATATATGAACATTGCAGCTTTTTTGCAAAAAGCTGACAAAGAAAGATCAGGTGTTGTATCAACTATGAACTCATCACTTGAATTGTGGGCAAACCCATTGATTGACACTGCAACTGCATCAAGTGACTTTAATATTCTAGATTTCAAAAAGAAGAAGATTACAGTTTATGTTGGCTTAACTCCTGATAACTTGACTAGATTAAGACCTTTAATGCAGGTTTTTTACCAACAGGCAACTGAATTTTTGTGTAGAAAATTGCCATCGGATGATGAGCCTTATGGCGTATTGTTTTTAATGGATGAGTTTCCTACGCTTGGAAAAATGGAGCAATTTCAAACAGGTATTGCATATTTTCGTGGTTATAGAGTTAGATTGTTCCTAATCGTTCAAGATACTGAGCAGCTTAAAGGAATATACGAAGAAGCAGGAATGAACTCCTTTTTATCAAACTCGACTTATAGAATAACTTTTGCGGCTAATAACATTGAAACGGCTAATTTAATATCGCAACTTATAGGAAACAAAACTGTGCAACAAGAGTCGTTGAATAAACCTAAATTTTTAGATTTGAATCCTGCTTCAAGATCATTACATATCTCTGAAACACAGAGAGCATTGCTATTGCCTCAAGAAATTATTATGTTGCCACGTGATGATCAGATAATTTTAATAGAGTCGACTTACCCAATTAAATCAAAGAAAATTTTGTACTATAGTGATAACACCTTCACAAGAAAACTACTCAAGCAAACTCGTGTGCCTACACAAGAACCATATGATCCAAATAAAGTTCTTTCTGCTGCTGCTAGCAAAGATAGGGTTGATAACAAGGAGAATAATGCTATCGCAGGGCCTAACACTGCTGATTATCCTGTTGAAGCTAAAGCCGAAGATGCAGTATATGATGAACCAAAAGAACAAGATATTGACAATGAATTTGAAGATATTGATGATGAAGATGTTGACGATAAGTTTGAAGATGAAGAAGACGATGATGGGTTTGATGACGAAGAGGATGAATTTGAAGATGAAGATATTGACGATAAACCAAAAAATAACAAGAAGTAAAGTTAACTTTGCCTATTTTTTAGCTTAGAAAAGTACAGATTATGCAAATGATTAAGTTTTTCATATTAAACTATTTTTAATTAATTAGTATTAGATTAGCTAATTTAAGTAGAGGAGTAGTAATGAGTAATAAAAAAATATTAGCAATCACAGCACTTGCTTTATTGTTGTCACAACAGTCTTTTGCAAGTGAAACAGAAGGGTTTTACTTTGGTGGTGGATATCATGGTCAATTTTTTAATAGCATAGGCTCACTGGAAGTAAAACAAACATCAGAAGCTGGAAAAGCTACACATTTCACTATAAATGAAACATATATTGGGGACAAAATAAAAGGTCAAAAACCAAATAAATACAAAGGAGACTATAATCCACCTTTTGCTGCAAATATAGCATTTGGTTACACAGGAGAATTGGGTAACAACAGCTATAGAGCTGAATTAGAAGGGATGTATTCTTCTGTAAAAGCAGATAATATCGGCTTAGAAGGCAACAAAATGAGTATATCGTACCTCAAAGAAATTAGTGGAAAGAAATATATGTATAATGCCAAAGTCGATAATGACCAAATTGAAAATGCATCTGTGATGGCAAATGCTTACTATCATTGGAAAAATGACCGTTTTTCTTTTTCTCCTTACGTTGGGGCTGGAATCGGTGCAACAAGAATGACGATGTTTGAAAAAACGTCAATAAGACCTGCAGGTCAATTAAAAGCTGGTCTTGACTATCGCATAAACGAAGATGTAAATATGCATATCGGATATAGAGGTTTTGGTGTTATTGGTAACGATCTTAAACTTACAGCAAATGCACTTGGAGAAGTTATAGATGATCCTAATAACCAGGGTAAAAAGAAGCTTAATGATAAGAGTAAACCAGCAAATGCAGCAAAAGAAGATATAAATATAGGTAATCAACTATTTTATACACATGGTATAGAGGCTGGTCTTACTTTCCATTTTGCTAGTAAAGCTTAACCTTTTAAGCCCTTTTAAAAAACAATAGCTAATAATATTAAAATTATTAGCTATGTTCTTTTCACAACAATGCACCTTTTCGTTCTTGCCAAGTCATATACGTATTCCTGAAAAGCTAGTTCGTATGAGGGGATTACTTTGTCAATATTATTTTGGTCTTCACCTATCTCCAATATTGCAAACCCATTTTTTTTAAGGCACTTTCTCAGTATTGGGAAAATGCTCAAGTAACAGCTGAAACCATCAATACCACCATCAAGAGCAATTCTTGGCTCTTTTTGTACTTCAGCTTGCAAGTTTTTTAATTTACTTCTTTTAATATATGGAGGGTTGCTAACTATAAGATCAAATGAACCTCTGCACTCTGTCCACGACTTTGGAAATATTTCAGCTCTGCCAAGTAGATTATGTTTTTTTATGTTCTGATAAGCAACTCTATATGCTTTTAAACTTTTTTCAAAACCGATACCAACAGCATGTTCATACTCACTAAGTACGGATATCAATAAACAACCTGTACCTGTGCCAAAATCCGCAATTTTTAATCTTTGCTTTTTATTTGGATAATATTTCAACACTGTTGAGATTAGTGTTTCACTATCTGGCCTTGGATCTAAAACATGCTGATTAACTATAAAATTTTTACTCCAGAATTCACGATTACCTATTATTTGTGATATTGGATATCTCTCCGCTCTTTTTTTTGTTAATTTCCAAAATAGAAGTTCTTTCTCCGTTGGCACTTGATCAGCGTGGCTCATAATTATGAACGATCTTTTCACGTCCAGGACATGTTGCATGATGATCTCACAATCCAAATATGGTGATTCAACTTTATACGATGATAATAGTTTTGATCCCTCTTGAATTAAAGTGCTGATAGTTTTCATTATTCCAAAAATTCGGCTATTTCAGCCAAAAATAGTGAGATGAATGGCAGAGCTTCTAATTTAGAATAGCTACGCTAAATCCCAGTGTCAAGATCCACTCACAAATTATAACCTAGTTAGCTCAGTTTTAACGTTAATGTGTGAAACTCTTAGCTCTGTTGAAGGATTTTCCAGCTGAATATCTAACTTATTCCACACGTTCAATAAACAAATCAAAGCTGAATCAAAATCTTCATCAACCTGCTTTGCTTCATGCATATCATCCATTATTTCCTCAAATTCTTCCACATCATTCATTTCCTGCGGCACACTTTTTAATATTGCTCTTATTTGGTTTAGGTTTTGATAAATTTTTTCCTGATATCCAGCAATTCTTTCTTGATATATATCAATCATTTTTTGACATGCGTTGCCTCTAAATGGATGTTCTTTTTTTTCTTTTATGTAAGAACTTTGAAAATCTTTACAGCTAAGGATTGCTTCTCTATACTTTTTTATGTCATTAATTGTGCTGACTATTGACTTATCTATTTTCTTCCTGTTCTTCTCTTTCAATTATACTCTTGGATTCATTTTTCATCCGGTCCATTTTATCACATAGGTCTTTGCATTCTTTATAAGATGCCATTGGTTGTAATAGTCCTTCTTTTACACCTTTATCATAAACATTCCTCAACTCATCATTTGATAACACTCTTATAGCATCTTCTCTTTATACCTTGTGATTTAGGGTATTTTTTTCTTAGTGAGTTAATATAATTCAACAGAAAAATCTTGACAGAGTGTTGCTTGTATTCCCTAAGCTCCTCTAATGTAATTCCCATAGCTTTTTCTTGTGACTCTATGTACCTTAAAACGCTAATTCTGGATTAAGGAAGGAAGAAAGTATAGGAAATGGAAGGCTTTTTGGATTTCACGGAATAGGAAATGAGAGTAGAAAAGATGTGAACCAAGAAATTAACAGGAGA
>JAITXQ010000025.1 GCA_031284675.1 Rickettsiales bacterium
ATAACAAACAACGTAGACATTCTACTATTAACTATTGCATTCCTGAACTTTTTGATGCATCATTTCCTTGACAAAAACGTCTTAACTTTCTCTCTACTTTTTCTGGGTAAGGTCAGTCAGATGCTTTTTACAAGATACAAGAGATTGTGAGCAAACTGTTAAAACTATACCGGGGATGACAAAAGTGACCGTGGTTGCTACTGGTCAAAAACAATCTACACAACAAAAAGCTAAATTACATATTGAAGGAGTGAAAAATATAATTATTGTAGCCTCTGGTAAAGGGGGCGTAGGTAAATCCACAGTTGCACTAAATCTTGCTCTCTCATTAGCAAAGCTCAAGCATAAAGTTGCACTGGTTGACGCAGATATATATGGCCCTTCAATTCCCAAAATGCTTGGTGCTGAAAAATTAAAGCCAGAAATACAGGGTGGTAAAGCAATGCCTATAGAAAAATATGGATTGTATACTATTTCAATCGGCTATTTTATTGATAAAGATCGTGCAGCAATATGGCGCGGACCTATGATCACAAAGGCACTTTACAACTTGCTAATGGGGACAAAATGGTCCGATATAGAATATTTGATAGTTGATACACCACCTGGAACTGGTGATGTACATTTAAGTCTGATGGAAAATTTTAACTTAACTGGGGCGATAATAGTTTCAACTCCACAGGAGCTAGCTTTGATTGATGCACGCAAAATTTATGATATGTTCACAAAACTCAGCGTACCGGTTGTTGGAATTGTGGAAAATATGAGTTATTTCATTCAAAATAACTCAAAAATATACATATTTGGAAAAGACGGCGCAAAAAAAATGTCTGAGGAGCTAGGCATCAAACTCTTAGGCAGAATTCCTCTAGATCAACAAATATGCCACGCTTCTGATTGTGGAGATCCTTTAATGCTAAGTGAAGATTTAGCAGAGATTTATGAAGGTATTGCTCAGAGTATTAGGTCTTTGTTTATAAAGTTTGTTTAAACTATTTTTAAAATAGATAAAATATAACTTTACAATTAACGTAAATAAAATGAATTACGATGTAATCATTTCAGGCAGTGGGTTACTTGGTCTTATTACTGCCATTGGCCTGAGTAATGACTCTGTATCCGTAGCTGTGATTGAAAAAAATAGTTTACCACGTGTAATTGATGATAATCGAGCATTTGCTATTTCTCAAGGCTCGAAAAAAATATTAGAAAAGTTAGGGATTTGGCAGTTTGTAGAAAGCGAAGCTGAACCAATACTGGATATATGCATATTAGATGGAAACAGCCTAGTTACTGTCCATTATGATCATAAAATGGTTGGTGAAGAACCAATGGGTTATGTGATCAACAACGCTACTATATGGAATGCAATAAATAATAATTTTTTGAATAAATTGAATATATACTCTCCGCGCTCCCATAAAACAATTACTTGTGATGCTGGATATGTAGAGGTTATTCTTGATAATAATCAGAAATTAATATCATCGTTACTTATCTGTGCTGAAGGTAAAAACTCTAAACTGCCGGAGTTATTTTCTATACCGACAGTGAAATTTGGTTATAAGCAAAACAGCATAGTATGCAATGTAAAACACAAACTGCATCACCAAAACTTAGCTGTAGAGCGTTTTTTCCCTGGTGGTCCATTTGCAATTTTACCAATGAAGGGTGGCTATACTTCTTCGATAGTCTGGACAGAAAAATCTGAAATTTCAAAAATGCTAATGGATCTGCCTGAAGAGGAATTTATTATAGAGCTCAAAAAAAGATTTGGTTCTTATTTAGGGGAGATAAAATTAGAGGGCGAAAGAAAATTTTATCCTTTAAGTTTTGCTTTCGCAAAAAAGTTATATAAGGGTAGAATTTTGCTTATCGGTGATGCAGCACATTCAATTCATCCAGTTGCAGGTCAAGGGCTTAATCTTGGAATTAGAGACGTAGAAAGTGTTATAAAGCACATAGTTGATGCAAAAGCGGCTGGTATTGATGTTGGCAGCAGTTATTTATTAAAGAAAATCTCACGTGACAGATACTTTGATAATTTTACAATGGCACTTGCAACTGATGGATTAAATAGGATATTTTCCAACAGAATATTCTGTGCTAAAGCACTAAGAAATCTTGGCTTGATTGCGGTTGAAAATTCAGATTTTCTCAAAAAATGCTTCATTCGACATGCTATGGGGTTTATGTAAATTATTGTTTTAGGCACTGGCTTCCACTCAATTAAACAGACCACATTTTGTAATTTTTGGGGATGTCAAAAATTGGCCTTTTGAGCTTTCTTTTTATTTTAAATTAAATGTAAAAAATTACTTGACAAATTTTGACAGCTTTATTCTTATCAATGATGAAGGTATTCTAGGATCTGAAATCTATCTTCGATCTGCAGATTAAAATTCAGTAAAAAATGTAGTGTATCTTTTTGAGTGAACTAAAGAAGCTTTCTGCAACAGAGTTATCGTCACAACAACCTTTATGGCTCGTGCTGGAAATAATATTTTCTGTATTCAATAGAAATTGGTAATTTTGAGAAGTACCCTTGATCGCTATGTAACAGTAGATTTTTATCGGGTTTGCGCTTATCAAAGGCCATCAATAAAGAATCTACAACTAATTATTGCGGTACTCATTAACTACCATTCGTGAATATAGGTCAATTTCGATTATTTCATACATTTACTTTGGTAAATCTAAATTATACTAGCTACATTTTGCAAATTTTACACTTGCTAAGGTTGTGCTATTTGAGTATCTTTAACTAAGAGGTATTGTTTTATTCAATATGAAAAAAGCTTTAATATTCACATCTTTAATAGCGGTTGTATTAATAGTTATTACCTATTTATACAGAAATGACGGAACTAATGATTCTCAAGTAGTAAATGTTTATTCATCACGCAAAGAAGAATTAGTACGTACCTTATTTGATGAATTCACAAAAAATACAGGCATTAAAGTACGTTATATTATTGACGATTATTCTCAACTACTTTCACGCATGGAAAATGGTGGTGAAGCTGACTTACTTTTAACTGCAGATGCAGTAAATCTGATTTTGGCAAAAAAAAGAGGGCTTTTGTCTCAAGTGGATTCAGAGATTTTAAAAAGCGTTATACCTGCAAAATTTAGAGATAGT
This sequence comes from Rickettsiales bacterium, assembly GCA_031284675.1. Classification (GTDB taxonomy): domain Bacteria; phylum Pseudomonadota; class Alphaproteobacteria; order Rickettsiales; family Anaplasmataceae; genus Wolbachia. Next base: position 3,143 of record JAITXQ010000025.1, read on the forward strand.
GAAGATTATTGGTTTGGTCTTACAAAAAGAACCAGAATATTGGTTTATAATAAAGAGTCAGTAAATCCTAAAAACTTAAGTACTTATGAGGACTTAGCAAGCAAAAAGTGGAAAGGAAAAATATTAGTACGGTCTTCCACAAGTCCATATAATCAAGCATTGATTGCTTTTATGATTGCAAACAATGGTTTTGAAAAGACGAAAGAATGGGTAAGTGGAATTGTGAGTAATATGGCAAGAAAACCAAGTGGTGGTGATACAGACCAAATTTACGCTGTAGCTGCTGGTGAAGGAGATGTTGCAATAGTAAATAGTTATTATTTTGCAAGAATTCTTTCATCAGAACATAAAAGTAAAAAGAATGTTACAGACAAACTAGGGGCTTTTTTTCCTAATCGTAACGATCATGGCGTAATGGTGAACATTAGCGGCGCAGCAGTAACAAAAAACACAAAAAACAGAGAAAATGCTATAGCTTTGCTGGAATTTTTAGTAAGCAAACAGGCTCAAGAGCTATACGCTAAAAAAAACCAAGAATACCCTATAATTGAAGGTGTTGAAACTTTCGATATATTAAAATCTTGGGGGAATTATTTACAAAGTGATTTGCCTCTAAGTGAACTTGAAAAGCACCTCTTCGAGGCTGTTATGATAGCAGATGAGTGTAAATGGAAGTAACCACCCAGCACTTTTAGCCGCCTCTTGCAGCATCTCGTTCTTGATTTGCTGAATTTTCTCTTCTTCTTAACTCAGCTTCAACTTTACCACCTAGCTGTTTTTCACTATCAACCCCTTTTTTATCATCCTTTAACTCTATGCCAGAAGAATAGACAGGATTATCAAAGCTATGTGCTGGCTTGCCCTTTTCCTCAATTCCCTTTTCAGAGCTTCTCATCTTATCTACTGCCCATTTTCCTGCATCTAGTGTTTTATCTTTTACCCAACTTAGTGCGTCATAACCTACATCTAGCACCTTTTCTGCCCCTTGAATAAGCTTACCACCTGATATACCATCAACAACCATAAGACCTATAGCAATCGCAGCACCGATTGGTCCTCCAAGCAGGAAGCCAATTGCAACAACACCAATTCTCTTTGCAATAGTGCCAGCTTCAGACAAGAGTCTCTCTAAACGACCTGGTTGTACACTTTCTTTTTTGCTTTCCTTATTATTAGATTTATCAGGTCCATTATCGAATTTGGAAGCGGGATTTTCAGTTCTATTATTCTTTCTATAATTACCATATGCTAAAGTTCCAACAATTGTGCCGACAATAGGGCCAGCAACTGGAATAGCAAGAGCAGCGGCAGTTAGCGCTGTTCTCCATGGCATATAATTTAGTATTTTACTTCCTAAATCAGTTTTTTTAACCATTTTTACCCCTCAACTACTATATAGCATCTTAACTATAATAAAAGCAGATTACTAATTATCAATTAATACCAGTTTTTGTTTTAATGCAATGACTATAGGGTTGAGCTATACCAAAACGATTGTTGCACAAGAGGTCTATTGAAAAAAGGTAATAAGAAAGTAGAATAGATTCAAGTAGTTGAATGACAATTGCACGTTAAAAGGAAACTATGAACAACAGAAGGAACTTGTTAAACATCTCAGACCTCACAATCGATGATGTAGAAAATATAACTAAGTTGGCTAATCAATACCTGACAAATGAAGTTGCAAACGTTCATATCTTAGAAAATAAGACAGTAATAAATTTATTCTTTGAAGATTCAACACGCACACTTGCGTCTTTTGAAATAGCAGCAAAAAGCCTTGGAGCAAGCGTTATAACTTTGCCAATAAGATTTTCTTCTATTAATAAGGGAGAAGATCTAAAAGATATGATAAAAACATTAAATGCAATGAATCCTGACTATATAATAATCAGGCAAAAAGATAGTGGCATCGTTAGTATGCTGGCTAAGCATGTTGGCTGTTCGTTAATCAACGCAGGCGATGGAAGCAGTGAACATCCAACTCAGGCTCTTGCGGATTATTTTGTAATCAGTAGTCATAAAAAGCAAATAAAGAATCTCAAAGTTGTGATATGTGGAGATATTTTGCACAGTAGAGTTGCAAGATCAAGTATAAGATTACTAAAAATGTTTGGAGCAGAGATAAGCTTGGTCGCACCACCAACTTTGATTTGTAGACATTTTCCTGAGGTAGATTCAGTCCATTACTCACTAATTGAAGGTATAAAAGATGCTGACGTAATTATGCTTTTGAGGCTGCAGAAAGAGCGCATGAATAATAGTTGTTTTGTTCCTTCAGAGAAAGAATATTTTTATTTGTATGGACTTGATTCACAAAAGCTATCATATGCAAAACCAGATACGATTGTTATGCACCCAGGACCAATAAATAGAGGGATTGAGATTAGCAGTGATGTAGCAGATTATGTTATTTTACAGCAGGTAAAATTCGGATTGGCAATACGCAAGGCAGTATTACACTATTATAGGCCTTGTTAATATTAAAAGATGCTACACAGCTAATGCAAAAGAGGGGTTTTTGTATAAAATGACGAGGGTTGTAAGTGGTTCGAGAATGGCTGCTAAGGTCTGAAGATATAGTTTCTCAAAACGATACTAACACCTTTGCGATGGTATGTCATAAAAATAACCTGTAAAGACAGGGTTGTGGAAAGAATGCTGTTGATATTTTTGACGTCGATCCTTTCCGAAAATTGCAGAATTTAGTCTGTTTAATTGTAATCGTTCACGGATCTTCCTTTTATTTCTGTGAACGGTATGCTATAGTGTTTTTAAAACTAAATGATAAACCTTGTCATTGAGAACGTTCCCCAATGTTAGCTACTTGGATGACACCTAAAAACGCTAATTCTGGATTAAGGAAGGAAGAAAGTATAGGAAATGGAAGGCTTTTTGGATTTCACGGAATAGGAAATGAGAGTAGAAAAGATGTGAATCAAGAAATTAACAGGAGATCTA
>JAITXQ010000050.1 GCA_031284675.1 Rickettsiales bacterium
AATTTAAATTCTGCTGTGTATTCTCTTCTATTTGTCATATTACACCTCTTTGAAAAAACGTTTTATTTTACTCAAAAAACGTCTTAACTTTCTCTCTACTTTTTCTGGGTAAGGTCAGATAATAAGAAGGAAGAGTCAACAGCATGGAGAAAAGACTTGAAGAGAGGCTAGGTCAAACTAATCCAATTGCTTTTCTCCTGATCTAGCCTATCATCTAATATTGCCTGCCTTATCGATTCCATCAGCTTATTCATAAAGAAAACATTGTGAATGGTAACGAGTGTGTAAGCCAGTAACTCTTTAGCTTTCAATAAATGGTGTATATAAGCTCTTGAATGTTTTCTGCAGGTAAAACATAAACAGTCATCTTCAATTGGATTATCATCCAACTCAAATTGTTGATTTCGCAAATTAATATGCTCTTTGCACTTTGAAGAAATAGAATTTCTGTTTTTTACTTTAACAAGTGCGCCACCATGCCTTGCTAAGCGGGTTGGATGCACACAATCAAATGTATCAATTCCAAGACTAACTTCGCGAAAGATGTCCACAATTCCACCAATACCAAGCAAATGAGAAGGCCTATCTTTTTTTAAATGCTCCATAGCAAAAGAAACTACATCATACATCTGCTCTTTACTTTGACCAAGTGATCCACCTATTGCTTGACCAAAAAATGGTAAATTATTGATAAAATTACAACTTTCTCTGCGCAAATCTTGATGTACTCCGCCTTGACTAATTCCATACAGTGCCTGCTTGCCATTATTATTTTTTTCAAATTCATTTAGAGAACGTTCAGCCCATCTATGGCTCATAAGCATTGATTTTTGTGTGTATTCTTTGCTTACGTGAAATGGAGTGCATTCATCTAAGACCACAATTAAGTCTGCGCCTAATTTCTGTTGAATTTGTATTGATTTTTCAGGAGTTAAACAATAAGTTTTATCATTAATGTAAGAACGAAAAATTGCCCCGTCCTCATTAATTTTGATCAGAGTTTTTTGTTTTTTTCTTATTCCCTTTATCTCTTCCGAAACTGATCCATGGCCCAAACTAAATATTTGATATCCACCTGAGTCAGTTAGCATTGGTCCATTCCATCCCATCATCTTGTGCAGACCACCAAGCTTTGCAACCGTATCTTCTCCCGGCTGAAGCATTAGATGATAGGTGTTGGAAAGTATTATCTGAGTACCTGCTTCACTGACTCTTTCGATATCCGCAGCTTTAATTGCAGCTTTTGTTGCACAAAATATAAATGCTGGTGTTTCTATGTTCCCATTTGGAGTTTTAATTGTTCCAACTCTTGCAGAACCTGATTGCTTGATTATCTTGAACGAAAATTCTTCTTTCATCTATTTGCTTGAAAGTTCTGTTATGATGTTTTCCACTTTTTCAGGGGTAAGATTTTCATAAAAATCATTATTGATCTGCACAACAGGAGCATTAACGCATGCACCAAGGCATTCAACTTCTTTTAAAGTGAACAGATTATCTTGAGTGGTCTCACCGATGTTGATTCCAAGCTTCTTTTTAAAGGTGTTTAAAACTTCTTCGCTATTACACAACCAGCAGGGGGTAGTCCTGCAAACTTGTACTAGATATTTGCCTACAGGTTTTAAATTATACATGGTATAAAAATTTGCCGCTTCATATACACGAATGTGTGGAATATGCAGCATATCAGCAACGTAGCGCATAGCAGATTCGGGAACCCATCCGCATTGCTCTTGAACCAGATATAGTAAAGGCATAACAGCACTGCCTTCTTTACCTTTGGGATACATCTCTATAAACTTTTTCACTTTCTTAAGGTTTTTTGATGTAAAACTAAACTGCTCTTCTTTTTCTGTCATTCGTGAGACTCGTGTAAATTTTAACAGATTATATCTGAAGAACTAATAATTGCAATTGTTGGTTCTTTGAGTTCTACAATATTATATCTGCAGAGTGATATTGCTCATGCACCCAATGTGTGAACTCTTCGCTGCTACTCATTTCCCCTATTTCGTTTTGCAGATTACAAAGGTGTTAATTTTTTAATCTTAGTTAAGATTTTCATTGACATTAGCACACGGGAATAGTCATAATAGTATTTTATTAAAATTTTAAATAAGATTATGTCTATATTAAGAAGATTACTTGAAGTTAGCTCGGGTACAGGAAAGGTTAAAGAAGCAATGGATTTTAACCCAGCAAACGTAGGGTTGATTGAGGGAAATGGAGTTACTTATGGATTTAGCTACCAAGATAATGGTAATGGGGGCAGCAAAGTAAAATTACTTATTAGTCCATCATATCAATCAAAAACATACGAATGGGATACGGATATCAGCGTAGTAAACGAATTCAAGGATCAATTATCTCTCACATTAATAAAGGATTCAGCTAAAGTAGATAAAGTTGAAATTATCTTTCCTGAAGAAGGAATTGGCAAAGAAGGAGAAAAATACGTTAAAGGTTTATCTTTTAACGCTTACAGAATTAAGCAATCAGTTAATACTCCTTCAGTTGAACATTTAGGTAAAACAAAGTTACAAAAAAATATTAATAGTAGCAGTCTTGCAAACAAAGATAATAGTTACTTTCAACCGAGAGCAGTGAAAGTTGATAGTGGTGATGTAATTGTAATTGCTCATAACTTAAAGGATCAAACTTTAGTTTCTTGGTATTTAAAGTCAGATGGAAGCAGAAAATTTAAAGCATTAAATGGAAAAAGTGGTGTTACAGAAAGAAAGTTGTTCAAATTTGATAATCCGGGACAATTGGCATTAAATGAAAACATGATGCTTTATTCGCAAGTGAGAAAAAACATTATTGGAAATCCAGAGGTAAGGAAAACAAATATTTTTAAGTTTGATGTGGCTAAAGTAGTTCAGGATCTGAAGAATAGAAAGGAAGATAAGTGTTTGCTTAGTAAGAAAGGATGTCAAATAAATACAGCGTCATCTATTACTTCTAATCCAAGTGAAATAAATTTTCTACAGTATGTGAAACGAACTGAAGGCGATGGTCTAGTTGCTTTTCTTGCAGAAGACCGGTTATCTAACAGACAAAAGCTACATTTAACAAGTCTTGTTAAGAATGGATCAATATCGAACTTTCCTGCTTATGAATTTGCAGATTCTATAGAGCAATTGTATGTTAAAGACGATGGTCAAGACGACTTTATTGTAACTGTGGTGAGTGGAGAAAATATCATAACCGTTAATCAAAAGAGCTTTGGTGAGGCAACGATAATACCGGCAAATAGTATCAAGACTCTCAGTGATTTCGTTGGTATTATTAATGGTCGATTGACACCAAGTATTGTTTCTAGCAGCACAGTGGTTCCTATAACTGTTACAGAAACAGTTGTAACTTCTGAAAAAGCGTCCACAGTTCCTGTAATTACTAGTACAGCAAAAACTGACACTGTAGAGATTACTAAATTGACAACAGAAGCATCAACTACCGTTGCACCGACTTCTACGATGAGTAAATCTTCAACGGAGTCAACAACTCAAACAAGTACAGCAAGATCTACAACAGTGAAGCCAACAACAACGGCTAAAACAACTGTTACTCCGCAAGCGACAACAGCTACTAAACAAGCGAAAACGTCAACTAATACGCCAACAGTAACTTCGGAAGCTGAAACAAGTACAGTAAAACCTACAACAACAGCTAAAAACGCTAATTCTGGATTAAGGAAGGAAGAAAGTATAGGAAATGGAAGGCTTTTTGGATTTCACGGAATAGGAAATGAGAGTAGAAAAGATGTGAACCAAGAAATTAACA
>JAITXQ010000008.1 GCA_031284675.1 Rickettsiales bacterium
TTAAACTTTTTCATAGAAACAACAGCGTTTTTTCTTTAACTCTTTGGATAATTTAATGGTAAAAATTTTAGAGAGAAATTTTACACATAATCGCTTCCTTAAGTTGACGCCATTGTGTGAACCGTTACGAGACATTTTTAAGGACAAAATAAAACGGCATTGAAAAAATTTGGTCACGTGTTGGCACTGCATTGCTTTCAAAATTATAATGCTCATATAGTTATACATAGAAGCCTCTATACTAAGCCTTCTTGCCAATTACCACAACATTCTCACTTGAAAAAAAATAATCAGGTACAACCATATTTTTTGGTGCAGGACCCCCAATCACTCGGCCTGATGTGTCATAATATGAACCGTGGCAGGGGCAGAACCAACCGTTACCATCTTTTGTAGCGTGATCAATCGGTACACATCCAAGATGTGTACATATTCCAAGCATAATTAACCATTCGTCTTTTCCTCCGTATACTCTCTGCTCATCTAATTGAGGATCCCTCAAGTTCTTTACATTCACAGCTCTTGCAGCTTCAATTTCTTGCTTTGTACGTCTACGAATAAACACTGGTTTACCTTGCCACTTTACTTTCACTCCGTGTCCTTCTTGGATTCCAGATAAATTTACCTCTACTGTGGACATCACTAAAACTTCAGCAGAAGGATTCATAGACTTAACCAGTGGCCAAAGTCCACTTGCAGTTCCTATACCTGCCATAGCGCATGTAGTTAATGTTATAAAATCTCTCCTGCTCTTATCTTTAGTAAGATCTTTAGCAAGAGGTGCTCTTCCCCCCTCATTGTTTGCCAGTGATTTTTTATTCTTAGTTAACTTTTTGCCCATTTATTATCTGCTTAGCTGTAATCATATATTTTAATTTAAATACTATAGATTAATCAACAAAAACTTGCGCTTTTTCGTAGTTAGATTGCACTGCTACAGTTGAGAGGAGATAGAATCTCCAACTTCAGAAATGCTATCTTCAGTGGAATCAGGATCTTCGACTTTTGCTACTGAGACCACCCTTTCTCTACTCTCTGTTTTAAATAGAGTGACTCCCTGAGTGCTACGTCCTGCAATTCTGATATCATTTACTGAAATACGAATTAATTTTCCTTTATCTGTAATAAGCATGATATTATCACCCTGTTCAACTGGAAAACTAGCAACAACATTGCCGTTTCTGCTGGTAGTAAGAATGTTGGTAATACCAACACCGCCTCTATTGGTTATCCTGTACTCATATGCAGAAGTTCTTTTACCAAAACCATTTTCAGTAATAGTTAATATGAATTCCTCGTTCACTGCGAGTTTTAAAAATAACTCGTTACCTATTTCTAGAGAATCTAAAACTTTTTCTAATTTTACATCTACAATTTTGCTGCTTGCTGTTTCCAGTCTTTTTGGAAGCTTTACTTCAAGGTAGCGATTCTTTACTTCCGTTTCTACACCTATACCATTTAGTATGGTCATGGATATCACACTGTCATTCTTTGCAAGTTTAATACCCCTTACGCCATCTGAATTGCGACTCTTAAATTGACGTACATCGCTTACAACAAATCTGATACTTTTGCCGAATCTTGTTGAAAGAAAAACATGATCAATTTCATTGCATACTTTAACTGATATTAACTTATCCCCTTCATCGAGCTTTATTGCTATTTTTCCATTGCTTGGAATATAGTGAAAATCTGCTAAAGAGTTACGCCTTATGTTCCCATGAGCAGTAGCAAAAATTATGTTTTGATTTTCGTCATTTTCACTTGGTAATGGCATTATATTAGTTATTGTTTCACCTTCAGTAAGAGGGAATATATTAACAAGCGCTCTTCCACGTGCAGTTGGCTCTGCAAGGGGTAATTTATAAACTTTTAATCTGTAAACTCGACCAATGTTAGAAAAGAATAAAAAGCTAGTATGGGTATTTCCAACAAATAATTTTGTGATTACATCCTCTTCTTTTAATCCCTGTCCTAACTTTCCTTTTCCACCACGACGCTGAGTTCTATAGTGAGAGAGCTTCACGCGCTTAATATAACCATTCATAGTTACAGTTATCACCATATCCTCTTGTGGAATTAGATCTTCAGCTTCAATGTCCGTATCTGATTCCTCTATTGCAGTTTTTCGCGATACAGCAAATCTGTTCTTTATTTCTTGCAGATTTACTTTTATTTCTTTCATCAATTTCTCTTCTGAGCCAAGAAAAGCGATATATTCTTTTATCAAGTTGATCATTGAATTTAGCTCAGTTTCTAATTTGTCTTTTTCAAGACCTGTTAAACGTTGCAATTTCATGTCAAGAATAGCTTTTGTTTGTAGTTCAGTTAATTTATACACTCCGTCTTTCAAAAAGCTCGTGCTGTCTGAAATTAATTCAATAATTGTGTTTATTTCAGCTGAAGTTTTCCATTCTGTATTTAAAAGCTCTCTACTTGCCTCTGCAGGATCTTTTGCACCGCGGATGATTTTTATCACTTCATCTATGCTCAAGACTGCAATGTAGAGCCCTATATATATATGAGCTTTTTCTCTCGTTTTTCTTAGACGAAATTCTGCTCTTCGAATTAATACTTCTTTTCTAAAATCAATAAAGGCCTCTATGATTTCTTTCAATGACATCAAAGCAGGTCTGTTGTTATTGAGTACTAAAGTATTAACACTAAAACTGCTTCTTAATGGAGTGAGTCCCAGTATTTGGTTTAATATAAAATCTGATGCAGCATTTTTTCTAAGGTCAATCACTACTCTAATGCCGGACTTATCAGACTCATCCCTGATCTCTGTTATTCCATCAATTCTTTTTTCTTTTACAAGTTCACCTATTTTTTCTATTAACCTAACTTTATTTACTTGATAGGATATTTCATCAATAACTATTGCTTGTCTATCTTGTGGTAAATCTTCTATATGGGTCTTACCTTGCACAACGATTGAACCTCGACCTGTGGCAAACGCTGATCTTATTCCTGATCTTCCAAGAATTATTCCTCCTGTTGGAAAATCTGGTCCTGGTATAACTTCAAGTAATTCATCTAAAGTAACTTCAGGGTTATCTATATATAAAATACAAGCATCAATTATCTCTCCAAGATTATGAGAGGGAATATTGGTTGCCATACCAACTGCAACCCCACTTGCACCATTGACTAGCAAATTTGGAAATTCTGCAGGTAACACAATTGGCTCAATTTCATGCCCATCATAGTTTGGCCTAAAATCAACAGTATCTTCATCAATATCATTCAGTAAAAAGTGTGACACCTTCTGAAGCCTTGCTTCTGTGTATCGCATTGAAGCTGGTGGATCTCCGTCTATTGAACCAAAGTTACCTTGCCCATCAATAAGTGGTAAAAGAAGGGAGAAATCTTGGGCCATTCTGACCAGGGAGTCGTAAATAGCTGCATCACCATGTGGGTGATATTTCCCCATTACATCTCCGACTATACGAGCCGCCTTTTTATATGGCTTACCAGCATCGTATCCGGCCCTTGACATTGCATATAGTATGCGCCTATGAACAGGTTTAAATCCATCCCGCACGTCAGGTATAGCCCGACTTATAATTACACTCATTGCGTAGGAGAGATAAGAATCTTCCAGCTCTTTTACTATTGAGATTGGTACTATATTATCTTGCATTTTCTATACTTTGATCGAAGTAATTAATCTTAACATTTAGTTAAGCAAATGGGCGATGACAGACTTGAACTGCCGACCTCCTCGGTGTAAACGAGATGCTCTACCAACTGAGCTAATCGCCCCTTTAATGTAATTCTATAGCTCAATATTATTATTGTAAACAAAAAGTAGAACCAAGTATAGCCTAATTTCTCATTGGCCGCCAATTGTATATAAAACTGACCTTACCCAGAAAAAGTAGAGAGAAAGTTAAGACGTTTTTGTCAAGGAAATGATGCATCAAAAAGTTCAGGAATGCAATAGTTAATAGTAGAATGTCTACGTTGTTTGTTATAA
>JAITXQ010000092.1 GCA_031284675.1 Rickettsiales bacterium
ATAGATCTCCTGTTAATTTCTTGGTTCACATCTTTTCTACTCTCATTTCCTATTCCGTGAAATCCAAAAAGCCTTCCATTTCCTATACTTTCTTCCTTCCTTAATCCAGAATTAGCGTATAAGAGGACTGGCGGAGTTTGTCAAGTGATTTTTAGCCCCGTTTTTATGGCTTAGATGCCACTTGGATAACAAAAGAAGAAATACTAGACTTTATACCTTTTATGCTCAAATTCACATAAATCATGAATTATACACGTTTCACACGAAGGCTTTTGCGCTTTGCAAATATATCTGCCATGCAAAACTAGCCAATGATGAGCATAAAGTAGGTATTTTTTTGGCACTACATTTAAAAGAGATTGCTCTGTTTTAAACACATCTTTTTCTTTCACAAGTCCAACTCTATTGCTAACTCTAAAAACATGAGTATCAACTGCCAATGTTGGAATACCAAGTCCTGAATTTAAGAAGACATTAGCGCTCTTTCTCCCCACTCCAGGTAAAGACACCAAATCATCAAAATCGGTAGGCACTTTGCTATTGTATCGCTCAACTAATATCCGACTGAGTTCAATTATATTTTTTGCTTTGGAATTATACAAACCAATACTGCTTATATGTTTTTTTAGCTCATTTTGCCCAAAACTCAGCATCTTTTCTGGCGTATCAGCGATATTAAATAGTTCTCTTGTAACTTTATTAACGCTTACATCAGTTGTCCGTGCTGATAAAACTATCGCGACCAGTAATGTAAAATGATTGGTGTAATTTAGCTCTATTTTTGGCGTAGGGTTTGACTGTTGAAACCTTTCAAATATCAATTTTACTTTTTTCGAGTCCATTTCATTTATCACGCCTCTTTTAAAGAATTAAGAAAAGAATCCCTCTTTCTCATCATACAAATACAACTTATCCATTCTCACCACATCAAAATTGTGTTCTTCGAGCTTGGCAAGTACATTATTCACATCAATATTTGTAATAGTTTTCTTTTCATTATTCGCGATAAACCTACAGGTTATTTGGTCACTTGAAGGTTTTGAATTCCCTGGCCAAATTGCAAGTCCTTTTGAGTATATTGCTATAATTTGCAGATTACTTGATTCAAATAGCTTCACTATTTGATCAAAATCAGCCAATTTACTCCAGGCAAGGGTTACATCGCTACCAACTAATTTTCTAACTTTGTAGTCCTGTTCGTAGTTATCCTGTATTTTATTCACTTTACCATCTGAATTACTGCTGATTATAAGCTCAGATAATGTTTCCGGTTTCTTTCCTAGATTATCTATAACAGCTTCTGCAAATTCAAGGGTAGCCACTTTTCGTTTACTTTTTTTCTCCTTATATAAGTCGGCAGTGCGTATTCCATCCTCTAAAGTCTTTAGCCACGCATCGTAAACTAGCTTTGCAGTATTTGCTTGACCGATATAGACCAACATATGCACTGCAGCATTTAAAAGACCAGAAGGGTTGGCTATATTTTTTCCTGCAATATCGGGAGCAGAGCCATGAACCGCTTCAAACATTGCGTATTCGTTGCCAATGTTGCTACTTCCAGCAAGCCCTACAGATCCAGAGGTTTGTGCCACCATATCTGACAATATATCTCCGTACAAATTTTCTGTAACTATAACATCAAAATTCTCGGGCTCCGTAGCAACACGTGCCATTCCAATATCAACTATATAATGCTCCGCCTGTATATCTGGATAGTCCTTTGCAATGTGATCAAATGCTGCATGGAAAGCGCCGTCGGTCATTTTCATTATGTTATCTTTAGTCAGGCAAGTTACTTTCTTTCTGTTGTGTTTTTTTGCGTATTCAAAAGCGTACCTGCATATTTTCTCTGAGCCAGATCTAGTAATAATTTTAGTGCATTGGTAAGAATCACCAGTAAGCCTGTGCTCTATTCCTGTGTAAACATCCTCTTCATTTTCGCGTATTATCACAATGTCAAACTTACCAAACTTATTTTCTATGATAGGATGATATGAAATGCATGGCCTGATATTTGCATACAATCCCAAATTCTTTCTCAGTGCAACGTTTAAGCTTTTGTGTCCTTTACCTTGAGGAGTTGTTGTCGGAGATTTGAGCAATATCTTTGTTCTTTCAATAGATTCCCAACCACTTGGGGAAATTCCGTGAGACCACTCCTTACTATAAACACGCTCCCCTATTTCAATAATACCTATTGAGATCTTCGCTTCTGCTTCGCGCAATATCGACAGCACCGCTTCCATAATTTCTGGTCCGATACCGTCGCCATATGCAACTGTGATTGGTGTTGACATAACTTTCCTAGTTATAAATGATTTAATGTTAATTCAAATAACAGAGTGGGTCAATATTATCTAAATTAGCATATTTACGATTATTTAATAACGTACTTTTATATTAGTTAGTGACATTACGAAAATAGGGGTATATGGATATTAAAGTAAACTATGTAGGACTTACAAGACGTACTTTATCAGAAATACTTGACCAAATCATATTTTTCTTTCCTTTGCTCGTTTTATCTATCTCATTATTAGGTAATGATGAGATCCATGATAATTTTCTTGATGAAGCTAAACAATTAACATCTCCTTATATAATCTTTACGTCAGTGCTGTATACAGTACTAGAAATATTAATGATAACAAGACTTAGCGGCACTCCAGGAAAGCTGTTGTGTGGTATGTATATCAAAGACGCAAATACATTTACAAATGTTACTCTAATTCAAGCAACAACAAGAAGTATTTCTCATACAGTTTCTTGGATTACTTATATCTTTCTGTATGATTCTGTTTCTGAGTACTTTTTAATTTTACCAATTCTAGTTTTGATATTTGCAATATTTGACCAACGCAAACAGACTTTTTATGATAAATTTGCAAATACAGTAGTAATAGACTATAAACCTAAAAACTAACTTCTCTTTGCAATTTACGGTTATTTAATAATATACTTTTATACTAGTAATGGCATCGCAAAACATAAGAAGTGTATGGACAATGGCGTCAACTTAAGAGCCTCCATTAGCAAACTCTCCTAAAAACGTGATGACGTTTAGGCTTATCCACTTTATTGCGGCTATACAATCGTCCTGGTCGGATTTTAACTTTAGCG
>JAITXQ010000063.1 GCA_031284675.1 Rickettsiales bacterium
TCTCCTGTTAATTTCTTGGTTCACATCTTTTCTACTCTCATTTCCTATTCCGTGAAATCCAAAAAGCCTTCCATTTCCTATACTTTCTTCCTTCCTTAATCCAGAATTAGCGTTTTTAGGAGAGTTTGCTAATGGAGGCTCTTAAGTTGACGCCATTGTGTGATCGGTTGGGCTAGCAGTGTGAGGGGCGAGATTTATTAAGAAGTTAAAAGTTTAACGATTAGCATTATAATTATAGACCACAGTAAAAAATAGATTTTTCCATTTGATCTATTTTTAACCTGAATGTTTTCTAGTTTCTGATCAGCTATTAGGTTTAATTTTTCTATAAGGCTAAATATCCCTTGGAGTGTTTTTACAGGATAAGAACTTTTTATCTTTTCCCTATACCCTATTTTATTTTCATGTTGATTCTTTATCCACGTTTCAACTACTTTCCACATATTGATTTCTGGGTAAATTTTTCTACATGTTCCTTCTAGTAAAATCATAGTTTTCTGCAGCAATAACAATTGTGTTTGAACTTTCATATCGAAATCACCAGTTATTTTTAATAGCTGAGCAAGTAAACTAGCAAACGAAATTTTTTGTATAGGCTGCCCAATAATGGGTTCACCTATTGCTCTGCAAGCTGTGACAAAATTTTTATGCTGTGATGAAACATAACCAGCTCTAAAGTGCATTTTTGCAACGTGATCATAATCCCGATTCAAAAAGCCTTTGAGTATCTCTATAACGTAATAGCACGTCTCGCGGTCTATTCTGCCCATGATTCCACAATCTAGGGCAATAATATTGTTATTACTATCAATCATTAGATTTCCAGGATGCATATCAGCATGAAAAAAACAATCCCTATATACTTGATTGCAAAACGATTCTATAAGATTGACAGCTATTTGCTTGTGATTATTCAGCTTTTCGACTTCGTATATTGGCGTTGCTTCTATCCATTCCAGTGTCAAAACCTTTTTTGAAGTTCTGTTCCAATCTACTTCAGGTACGTAAAAACCTCTATCATTTTTTGTATTTTCCTTCAGTTCCAAAGAGTGAGCAGCTTCAAAACGCAGATCTAACTCTAATCGGCAAATCTCAGCAAACATCTTGACTAATTCAATTGGCTTTAGCCTCTTTGATTGCTCGCTAAATTTTTCTGCAATTTCTGCAAGCCAAAAAAGCATTTTTATATCCCTTGAGAATGTTTTCTCAATATTCGGCCTTAAAACCTTTACAGCAACTTCTTTGCCTTCCGTTATAATTGCTCTATGCACCTGGGAAATCGATGCTGCTGCAATTGGCTTTTCAGAAAAGCTTGAAAAAATGTCACTTAACTTACAATTAAACTCGCTTTCTATAGTTTTAACGGCTATCTTATGTGAAAAAGATGGCAGTCTATCACATATTAACAACAAGTTATTTGTTATATCCTCATTTAAAATATCAGTACGTGATGAGATGGACTGCCCAAACTTAATAAACACTGGACCCAATTTTTCAAGAGCGCACTTTAGTTTATGACCTCGTATTTTATTTATTGATTTTTTTGACGGAGGGAGTAAATAAGGTAATATGTTGTAACAAGTTAGCACTGCAGTTATATGCAGAAGGCGCAGAATATTTTGAATCATTTTGTTACGTAACTGCTAAATATTTCGCTTAGAGTTTTGTTCTCCATAATTTCATCAGGCTTACCTTGGCAATAGATAGTATTATTTACACAAATTATATAATCCGAGCATGGAACAACAGAATTAAGATCATGAGATGTCATAAGAATCGATACTAATCTTTTTTTTGCTATTTTGCTTATAATATCATAGAACTTAGCCCGTGCATTAATATCCATTGCACTGACAGGTTCATCAAGAATAATCAAGTCAGGTTCTGCAATTAAACAACGTGCAAGCAGCAATAATTGTGTTTGCCCTGCAGAAATTTCTGATACTTGATTCTTCAAAATGTTGCCGATACCGACCAATTTTATCGTTTCTGCAATAATAAATTGATTTTTCTTTAATTTTTTCGAGAAGCTATTTAAAAGGAAATATTCAACTGTTATTGGCATCAAATTACTAATATTAAAATTTTGCGGCATATAGCCAATTTTTATATTGTCAGCAAATACGATACTACCAGTATAGCTTTTATTCATACCAGCAACTGCTTTCACTAAAGAGGTTTTACCTCCACCATTTGGGCCAAGTATTGTAACTACATCCCCTCTTTCTACTGACATATTGATACCATCAAGAACTTTTTTATTATCGTATGCAAGAGCAAGATTTTCTATTTTTAGAATACGGTTATTGACATTATTTAACTTTTTGACAAAATTTAACTTTTCCTCAGCGTTTTCATGAGACATTTATTGGCTTTTTTTCTATTACTTTCGCTTACACTATACTATAATATTGCCTTTTCATCCAATTTAAAAGTTGTAGCTACAATCAAACCCATCCACTCACTTGTGGCCTCTGTTACAGATGGAATTTTAAAGCCAGATTTACTTGTCTATACAACGTCTGCACACGATCATATATTAAAGCCATCTGATGCGAGTAATTTGGAATCAAGTGACGTCATATTTTACGTTGATGATAACTTAGAAACATTTGTTAAAATTTTTGCTAAAAATAATAAAGAACTGGTGCAATTATCAAGTGCTATTACTCTGCTTCCTGCTCGGCCACATTCATTTTCTAGAAAAATTATTCATACTCCAGACGAAAAAGATTTACACATTTGGCTTAGTCCTAAAAATGCAAAAAGTATGATACTTTTTATAAGTGCAACACTATCCAATATAGATAAAAAGAATGCCTATAGATACAATTCCAATGCAGTGAAAACTATAAAAAAAATAGACCAAGAAGTAGAAAAAATTATGAAGGAATTGGATAATTTTAAAAATCAAAAATACATAGTCACTCATGATGCTTATCAATATTTTGAAAAATATTTTGGCTTAAATCACCCAAGCGCCATTCTTTCTATAGAAGAGGATTCGTACATAGGTATGAAGAGTTTAATGAAGCTAAAAGAGGTAATGAAGAGAGAAAACATTAAATGTATATTTTCTCATTCATGGGAAGATAGTATAAAGCCTAAAGTTTTATCTAACGATGCAAAAATGGTGGTTCTTGATCCTATTGGATCAGATATAGAATCTGGGAAAAATGCATATCTAGCTATAATCGATAGCATTGCACAAAATTTCAAATCTTGTTTTGTTGAGTAATAAGCTCTTTTAAAATACCTTTATGGGTTAAGCTATAACATATTAACCCCCGCTCCTAACTAGATGTTTTCTATTATATTATCGCGAGAAATTATTTTTTCTTCACCTGTATCCATATTTTTAATCTTTAAAGTTTTACTGCTCAATTCTTCATCGCCAAAAATTAATGCAGCTTTAGCATTTGCTTGATTTGCTTTTTTCATTCGGTTTTTAAGCACTCCGTTATATTCATAGATTACATATAAACCATTTCTGCGCAATTCATTCGCGAGTGTTAGAGCATATTCTTCAGCTTCTCTGCCAATCGGAATTAGGTAAATAGGTTTCTCTTCTTTCGTGAAATAGTTAATTAATTCCATTATGCGTTCAATACCTCCTGCAAATCCTATTGCTGGAGTGTGCTTTCCACCTACTGAAGATACTAAATTATCATATCTTCCTCCTGCAAAAACCGCTCCTTGTGCGCCTAGATCTTCTGTAACAAATTCAAACACTGTGTGGCAATAATAGTCTAGACCTCGAACTAATTTATTGTTTACGGTATAAGGTATATCAAGAGCTCGTAGCCTATCTAACACTTGACCAAAAAAATATGAAGATTTTTTCGTATAGTAATCACTGATTTTAGGCGCATCAGAAATTATTGATCTATCTTTCTCATCCTTGGAATCCAATATTCTGAGAGGGTTTTTGATCAATCTGTTTTGACTATCTTCTGATAGATCATTTTGATACTTTTTGAAGTACGATATCAAGGCTTCTCTATACTCAGTTATTGTTTCACCATCACCTAAGGAGTTAATTTCTAGTCTTACATTTTTATTGATACCAAACTCAATTAATAAGTGCTGAGCAAGCGAGATCAATTCAACGTCAGCTTTTGGGTTTTCTATACCAAAAACCTCAAAATTTATCTGATGAAATTGCCTTTGTCTTCCCTTTTGTGGTCTTTCATAGCGAAATGTAGGCCCTGTTGAGAATAATTTTATCGGTGTTTGCAGTTTTTTTTTAATTAATAACCTGACAATTGCTGCAGTGAACTCAGGACGTAAAGTTATGCTCTTTCCTCCCTTATCATTAAAGCTATACATTTCTTTGGTAATGATGTCGGAGCTATCACCTAGGGTTTTTGTGAAGACTTCTGTGTATTCAAATATTGGAGTTTGAGCAGGTAAAAAGCCGTATAAACTTGAGATTCTATTTGCTGTCTGCTCAATGTATTTAAACTTATACCATTCATCAAATAGAAGATCTTTCGTTCCTCTAACCGTTTGATTAGTCATAGTGTAGTCTCTATACCTACAACCTCTGGTATGTGGTAGCTCAGCATATTCTGTACTCCTTGCTTTAAAGTAATTGCAGCGCTTGGGCACCCAGAACAAGCTCCTTGCAGCTCAACATAAACTATTCCATCTTTATAGCCACGGAATTTGATATCACCACCGTCTTGAGCAACTGCAGGTTTGATATAACTTTCCATCAATTCTTTTATTCTATTTACAATTTCTATATCATTCTCATCGAAAAATTCTTCATCTGGCACGTTGTTGTCATTAACTCCTTCTTTATCTAGTGCTTTTCCACCAGAAGTAAAGTGATCCATGATTGTAGTTAAAACTTCTACTTTTAATATATCCCAATCAATTCCATCCAATTTTGTTACTGAAATAAAATCATGACCAAAAAATACTCTCACTACATGTTCTATTTGAAAAAGATTTGCTGCTAACTTGGAGTTTTTTATCTCATCTGCGTTTGAAAAATCAGCAGTTTCTCCTTCGTTTAAAATTTCAAATCCAGGAAGAAATTTCAGTGTGTTTGGGTTTGGTATTTCTTCAATCTGAATGAACATGTTATTTACCATGACAATTATAATTGTTACTATTTAATCATAAAATGATAAAAAAATATACATGTCATTCATCTTTTTCCTTTTTTTGATATTCATAGTAATTACATTTATCCTGCCTAGTGTTTTTGTATTTTTTTTCTTCCTTACAAGAAAAAATAACATAAATTTCATGATGAGCTCTATATTAAATAAATTTTTGAACGAATTTAATAATAGTAAAAGTTATACTAAAAATTATGCTAATTTAAGCGGCGATAACATGTCCAGAGATGAAGCATTAAAAATACTAGGGCTCAATCCTGAAGCAAGCCAAAATGAAATCAACAAAGCGTATCAAAGTTTAATGAAGTTAGTTCATCCAGATAAGGGAGGCTCGGAATATTTTGCGCAAAAGTTAAACGCAGCACGTGATAGGTTGCTGAAGAAGTAATAATTAGTGTTGCTTTAAAGTTTTTATTTGTGCGTAAAGGATAAGTTGCTACAATAAAAAAATAAGATTAAAAGTAGCAATGGACATGTGTTCAGAAAGGTTTAAGTTATGCAGGAAGATAACAAAAAAGAAGCAATAAAAGAAGAAAAAGGTATATTAGGATGGATAGAATATAGATTGCCTATATTTTCTTTTCTAAAACACACCGCTTCTTATCAAGTACCAAAAAACTTAAACTATGCTTGGAACTTTGGTTCTTTAGCTGGTATAGCACTAATTTTACAAATAATAACAGGTATATTTCTTGCTATGCACTACACTCCGCATGTTGATCATGCGTTTAATAGTGTGGAGCGCATAATGCGTGACGTAAACTATGGATGGTTGATACGCTACACTCATGCTGTTGGAGCATCGCTTTTCTTCATGGTAGTTTATGCCCATATAATGCGAGGATTATATTACGGGTCTTACAAGAGGCCACGAGAGATGGTGTGGTTCGTTGGTATATTTATATTTTTTGCAATGATGGCAACTGCCTTTATGGGATATGTTCTTCCTTGGGGACAAATGAGTTTCTGGGGCGCAACAGTCATAATCAACTTATTTTCAGCTATACCTTTAGTTGGTAATAAGATAGTTATATGGTTATGGGGTGGTTTTTCCGTTGATAATCCAACACTTAACCGTTTTTTCGCTCTGCATTATCTTTTGCCTTTCGTTATTATCGCTTTAGCTATGCTGCATGTCATTGCTCTGCATAGGTTTGGCTCTGGTAACCCAAGTGGGGTAGAAGTGAAATCAGACAAGGATACCATTCCACTCTATCCTTATTATATAGTAAAGGATTGCATAACTTTTGGTCTGTTTTTTATAGCTTTGTTCGCATTTGTTTTTTATGCTCCCAATTATCTTGGGTATCCAGACAATTATATAGAAGCTGACTCTATGGTAACTCCGGTACACATAGTGCCAGAGTGGTATTTTTTACCTTTTTATGCGATGCTACGTTCAATTCCAGATAAACTTACTGGTGTGGTCACTATGTTTGCGTCTATTTTAGTTTGGTTTCTGTTACCTTGGCTTGATAGATCAAAAGCTAAAAGTGGTGCTTATCGCCCGGTATTTAAGAAATTTTTTTGGGTTTTTGTAATAAATTTTGCACTTCTTGCCTGGCTTGGAGGACAGGAAGTTAAAGAACCTTACATCACTATGAGTAGGCTATCCACTCTTTATTACTTTGCATACTTTGTAATAATTTTACCACTGCTTAGTAAATATGAAAAGCCAGAAGAACCACCAAAAACTCTGAGTGATTCTGTGCCGGAGATTAAGTAATGCTGATGAGAAATGTATTAGCTATACTTTGCATGTTATTCTTTGCTAATTTTGTGTGTGCTGAGGAATTTCAACCATCACCAAATAAAAAAATGGACTGGAAATTTGATGGAATTACTGGGTCTTTCGATAGAGAATCAATTCAGCGTGGCTATAAGGTGTATAAGGAAGTCTGTGCTGCCTGTCATTCAATGAATAGAGTAGCGTTTCGTAATTTGCAAGATGTTGGTTTTTCTGAAGAAGATGTAAAACAGATTGCAGCTTCTTATCAAGTTAAAGATGGCCCAAATGATATGGGTGAAATGTTCGAAAGACCTGGAATACCTTCGGATTATTTTATTGCACCTTTTGATTCAAAAGAAGCAGCTGCAGCAAGCAATAATGGTGCTGTTCCGCCAGATCTATCGTTGATTATTAAAGCAAGACATGATGGTGGGAATTATGTTTACTCATTGCTAATTGGCTATCAAAGTGATGAACAAGATGAAAATGGCTTATATTTCAACCCTTACTTTCCAGCAGGTAAATTAGCTATGGCACCGCCATTGTCTGAAGGATTAATACAGTACGACGGTGATAAACAAGCTACAGTTGAAAATATGGCGTATGATGTAGTAAATTTTTTACAATGGGCAGCAGAGCCAGAATTAGAGCACAGGCATAAACTTGGTTTAAAAGTAGTGGCGTATTTTATAATTTTAACAGTATTTTTTGTATTAACTAACAATAAAGTTTGGAGCAAACTCTATAAAAAGAAAAAATAGAGTTTCTTATATCCATTAACACTCACTTTTATACCTTATTTACACTAGCAAATGTATTATACAACAATAAATACATTATAAAAACATAGAAACAAATTCGTTACAACTTATCTTAAAAATAATATAATGTTAGTAAGCAAAAACATAGTGGAGTAAAACTTATGGAATTTCAAATCACTACACATTTTCAACCAGCTGGGGATCAACCCCAAGCAATCGATAGTTTAGTTGCAGGGCTAAACAGCAATAAAAGAGACCAAGTTTTACTTGGGGTTACTGGTTCTGGGAAAACTTTCACTATGGCAAATGTTATAGCAAGGACAAACAGACCTGCGCTGATCATGGCACACAATAAAACCTTAGCAGCACAACTTTATGAGGAAATGAAAGGATTATTTCCCAATAATGCTGTTGGGTACTTCATTTCTTATTATGATTACTATCAGCCTGAAGCTTATTCGCCACAAACTGATACTTATATTGAAAAAGACTCTGTAATCAACGACAGAATTGACATGCTGCGTTATTCCGCCGTCTGCTCTCTTTTGGAGCGCAGGGACACGATCGTAGTTGCCAGTGTTTCTTGCATATATGGTCTTGGTTCGCCTGAAAGCTACCGCAGCATGACTATATTTTTAAGTGTTGGAGATAAAATTCGTGTTAATGATTTCTTGAGTAACTTAGCTGATCTCCAATACAAGCGCTCTGATACCAGGTTTGAGAGAGGATATTTCAGAGTGCGTGGCGATATTATCGATATATTTCCTGCTTATTATGAAAACAAAGCTTGGCGTTTATCGCTGCTTGGTAATGAAATAGAAGAAATTTCTGAAATTGATGCTATAACAAGTAATATTACCAAAAGCCTAAATACAATCACCATTTTTCCAAACAGTTATCACATTACATCACGTGAGACGCTGTTGCAGACAGTTGAGCTAATCAAAAAAGAGCTGCATGAACGCTTGAATTATTACTACTCACAAAACAAAATTGTTGAAGCACAGCGCCTTGAGCAGCGTACCAATTTTGATATCGAAATGATGAGAGCAACAGGAACATGTAAAAGTATTGAAAATTATTCGCGTTATCTCTACGAAATGGAAGCTGGAGATCCACCGCCTACTTTGTTTGAATATTTACCCAAAGACGTAATTTTATTTGTTGATGAAAGTCATGTCACTGTTCCTCAGATTGGTGCGATGTACAGTGGTAATGAGGCGCGTAAAAAAAAATTGGTTGACTACGGCTTCAGGCTCCCTTCTGCTTTCGACAATCGTCCATTAAAGTTTGAAGAGTGGGAAGAAATTAGGCCACAGACTATTTTCATTTCTGCTACTCCCGGAAAATATGAGTTAGCAAAAACCGATAATGTATGCATAGAGCAAGTAATTCGTCCAACAGGGCTGACAGACCCAATCTGCATTATAAAACCGATAGAGAGTCAGGTTGACGATATCATTCATAAAGCACAATTAACAATAGAGAAGGGGTTTTGTGTTTTAATTACTACATTGACGAAGAAAATGGCTGAAAAGCTAGCTGAGCACATGAGTGAATTAAATATTAAGGTGAGTTATTTGCATTCGGATATCAGTGCGTTGGAAAGAATAGAAATTATATGTAAATTAAGATCTAAAGAAATCGATGTTTTAGTAGGAGTGAATTTATTAAGAGAAGGTCTTGATATTCCCGAATGTGGTCTGGTTGCAATTTTAGATGCTGATAAAGAAGGATTTTTGCGATCAGAAACATCGCTCATTCAAACGATCGGTCGTGCTGCGCGTAATGCTGAAGGTAGAGTAATTTTATATGCAGATAAAATCACTGGTTCTATGGATCGTGCATTAAAAGAAACAGAAAGAAGAAGAAAAAAACAGGAAGAACATAATATATTGCATAATATTGTCCCGAAGACTATAATAAAACCTATATCAAACACCTTACAGGAGAGGGCAATGGCAGAACCGAAAGTAAATACTAATGAAGATGATTTGAGAAAGCAAATGATAGAGCACGCTGAAAATTTAGAATTTGAACAAGCAGCAAAGATAAAAAAATTATTGAAAAGTTGAATAATGGATGGTATAATATATATAGTATAAAAATTTAAACAATTATATTGACATTTTTAGATTAATACTTATTAAATATTTAGAATTATACAATCGGGTCAATAGGTTTTAATAAGGGGATAAAGAACATGATGGAAGATTTTTTGTATCCGTTCAGCCAATGGCGTCAACTTAAGAGCCTCCATTAGCAAACTCTCCTAAAAACGTGATGACGTTTAGGCTTATCCACTTTATTGCGGCTATACAATCGTCCTGGTCGGATTTTAACTTTAG
>JAITXQ010000097.1 GCA_031284675.1 Rickettsiales bacterium
CCTGTTAATTTCTTGGTTCACATCTTTTCTACTCTCATTTCCTATTCCGTGAAATCCAAAAAGCCTTCCATTTCCTATACTTTCTTCCTTCCTTAATCCAGAATTAGCGTTTATTGTATTAAATCTTATGCGAGGAGTAAGCTTGTACGACAAAAGAATGATCAGATTGATGCAGAGATTATCGCAGATTATTGCCAAAGATAGGAACCTACTCGTTGCTTCTCCTGAATTGAAAAAACTAAAACATCTTTATCGTTGCTCGGCCGCGCTAAAAGATGAATTAACATTAGTAAATAATCATTTAGAAAAGAAGGAGAGACTGCCTAAAGAAGTTGCAAATGCTTGGGAAGACCTTGCAATGAATATAGCTCAAAAAATAGAAACAATAAAAAACTCCATACGTGAACTATTAAAGCAACACAAAGAGTTGTTGGAAAATTTTCAACTTCTATTAACTATTTCAGGCATAGGAGAAGAATCAGCAATAGCTATCTTAGCTGAAGTTCCTGACATAAAAGCTTTTCAGGCAATTGGCAGCATATGCTGGAGCTATACCACGAAATATAACGTCAGGTTCCTCTGTATATGCCAAGCCCAGATTAAGTAAATCAGGTTCACGAACACTACGTAAGGCAATGTATTTTCCTGCTATAGTAGCTAAAAATCACAATCCTATTATTATGACTTTTTGCAAGAGATTAAAAGAAAAAGGCAAGCATAATATGGCCATTGTGGGAGCTGCGATGCGTAAGTTACTCCATATTGTTTTTGGTGTTCTAAGTTCAAAGAAGGTTTTTGATCCAGATCATATCAAAAACTACAGGGCAAAGCTGTTGGAGAAAGGTTTACTTAGCTGATTGTTAAAAAAATACTTTCAATCTTATATGAAATATTGCCTTATTTTGTAATTTTCTTGTTGACTAACGAGACGGTATCTACTTTTTTGACTCATATTTTTTCTCTTTGATAAGATTAGTATAGATTAAGTTTAATAAATTAACTCACAAAAATCAAGCCAAAACTCTCAAAACAATGCTAAACTCAACTGCTATGGCAAGAACAGTTGACGTATTACTACCACTTCCGATTAATCAGTTATTTTCATATGTAGTTGAAAAAAGTATTGAAGTTTCAGTTGGAGATTATGTAGTGGTGCCATTTGGCAAAAAACGCTTGATCGGAATAGTTTGGAAATATAGTGACAAGAGTGGTCGAGCATTAAAATTTATTGAGCAAAAGATCGATTTACCAAATATTAGACCAAAATTGATCGCATTTGCAGAGTGGGTTGCGCAATATAATTTAATACCTATTGGTATGCTTACCAAAGTGATAATGGGGGGAGTGTTAAAAGTAAATCACATAGATAAATTGGTTTGTGCTAAGCAGAAGCAGGAAATAAGTGAAATAAATTGCCAATCGAGCCCTGAGCAGCAGATAGCTAGTGATAAAATAATAAGCAATTTGAATGAGTATTCAGTGACTTTGCTTGATGGTGAGACCGGGTCTGGAAAAACCGAAGTTTATTTGTCTGTAATTGTAAAGTTAGTTGAAACTGTAAACAATGCACAAGTTTTAATCCTCCTACCTGAAATTGTTTTAACTTCGCAATTGGTAAATCGTATTCGTGGTCAGATATCAAGAAATTTAGCTGAGTGGCATTCGGGGCTCACTCCAAAAACTCGCCGAAATCATTGGCTCAATATAGCAAATGGAAATGCACAAATAATTATTGGGGCACGGTCAGCGCTTTTTTTGCCTTATAAAAACCTCAAATTGATTATTGTTGATGAAGAGCACGATTCATCTTTTAAACAAGAACAGGGCATTATATATAATGCTCGAGATATGGCGATCATCTTGGCCAAAATCGAAAACATTCCAATAATTTTATCATCAGCAACTCCATTACTTGAAACTATTTATCATGTTAAAAATGGGAATTATAATCACGTAAAGTTAATTAAGCGATTTGGTGGTGCAGAATTGCCACTCATTAAAGTAGTGGATATGAGAAACAACAAGCAATGGATCTCTGCTGAGCTTTTTGAAGGCATAAAACAAACCATAGAAAAAAAACAGCAGGTTATGCTTTTTTTAAACCGCCGAGGATATGCACAACTTGCAGTTTGTAAAAAGTGTGGATATAAAATTCCCTGCTTAAATTGCGCTGTTTGGCTGACATATCATAAGAAGAAAAATGCTCTTTTATGCCATCATTGCTCTTATCAATTAAAACTCCCAGAAAAATGCTCTAATTGCCAGAGTGAACAGTCATTTTCCCTTCATGGCGTAGGAATTGAAAGGCTACTTGAAGAAATGGTAAAATTAATACCAAACGCAAAAACTGCGATTATAAGCAGCGATCAAAAGTCGGTTAGTAATGTCATTGACTTAGTGTTGAAAGAAGAGGTGAACATTATAATCGGTACACAAATCATTGCTAAAGGGCACAATTTTCCCAAATTAACTTTGGTTGGAGTAATAAATGCAGATTTGAGCCTCGAAAACTCTGATTTAAGAGCAGCGGAAAAGACGTATCAATTATTGCACCAAGTTGCAGGCAGATCAGGAAGGTTCAGCGAAAAAGGAATGGTAATAGTGCAAACCAATAATCCTGAGAGTTCAGTGATAAAAGCATTGCTGCATCAAAAAAGGGATTCATTTTATGAAATCGAACTTGAGTCAAGACGCGAAGCCAAAATGCCACCATTTAGCAGACTAATAGCGCTTATAATTTGTGGTAAGAATCAGATTGCAACACAAAAAGCAGCGAATGAAATAGTAAAATCTCTTCTCTGTCATCAAAGTAGCTTGACTACTTGTATCGAGGAAAAAAATGTATGTGCAGACAAAAAGGAATTTGAAATTCTTGGTCCATCACCAGCAGCAATAAATTTCTTAAATAATCAGTATCGGTATAGGGTGTTGCTAAAAATATACAATAAACACAGTCTATCTGTACAAAAAAAGCTGAAATGTTGGATTAAAAATTGTAACTTAAATTCGAGTATTGCAGTTACAATAGATGTTGACCCTGTGAGTTTCTTTTAACGAGCTTGTTATATAGCTAACAGAGCCCGTTCCTGTCACCCCAGCGCCGTGACGCACAACTATACGAACATAGGCCTACAAGAAGGATATCACCCAAGCAGTTAGCTGGTATTCAGATTTTTTTAGCCATAGAAACAGAACTAAAAATTCCTTGACAAGCTTTGGCAGCCCCCTTATCATTGTACTGAAGCTATTTATTTATCTTCTCTGTACAGACTAAATGACAAAAAAACTCAACGTATTTGGCGTCTCATGTTTAATTTTTTGCACTATGTGCACCTTATGTCTTTATAAAATTTCTAGGTTTTTACCTATATAAGCTGAAATGCGCTTATAAAGCATTTAAAACATCAAAAAACGCCAACTTAAAAAATAGATAGTGAATAACTAGCTACTACGGGGTTTCTTTTGCCTTTTTTT
>JAITXQ010000098.1 GCA_031284675.1 Rickettsiales bacterium
ATTTAAATTCTGCTGTGTATTCTCTTCTATTTGTCATATTACACCTCTTTGAAAAAACGTTTTATTTTACTCAAAAAACGTCTTAACTTTCTCTCTACTTTTTCTGGGTAAGGTCACTAACTTTAAAATCATAGAAAATATTATCGGAAAAGGAAGTTTTCTTGTTCGTGTGAAACTATTTTTTCCAATACAGGTGGAGTTTCTGAAAAGTTTTTGAGTATATTGTATTTTTAATTTGTAAAATAAGATTTTGTCCTTTCTGCATGTCTCCTCCAAAAAGGACACATTTTAAACTTTTTCATAGAAACAACAGCGTTTTTTCTTTAACTCTTTGGATAATTTAATGGTAAAAATTTTAGAGAGGAATTTTTACACATAATCGCTTCCTTAAGTTGACGCCATTGTCCGTTCAGCAGAGTGGTTTAAGAAACGATAGATAGGAGATTGTGAAAATGATTGCGGGGGTAGGATTTGAACCTACGACCTTCAGGTTATGAGCCTGACGAGCTACCGAGCTGCTCCACCCCGCGTCGTTGTTTATTTAGTTATTATATATACAGTAATAGAAAATAAAAGAATAAAATTGCGCCACAGTCACATATCGGTATACTTATTAACCTTTCTTGACATAATAATTAGTTATATATGTCATAACCTACACAATGAAAAATATAATTTGATGCTGTGGTTTCCCGTGTGCCAGTGTGTAGGAATTTTAACCTATTTTTCCCTAAGTTTTGAACCAAGCTGCACTTTCACCATATCTACTTTCCTTTCGCTTTCACCTATACTAATTCTGATTGCAATATTGTATAAAAGGTACGCGATATTATGTATCGCTCTAATTGCAGTGCTCACAGGATTTACAGCCAGTAAATTAAGAACAGCTTTAGTTGATACTCAAATTCTTGATAAAGAGAGATATGTAAAAAATATCACTGCTACAGTAAAGGATATTAATGACAGGGGCTTATATAAACAATTCCTGCTATATGAAATAAAAAACACGAAGTTTAAGCTGGATAGTATAAGAATATCAGTTAGAACTGAAGTGGAAAAAGGTATTAAAATAGGCGACCAAGTAAAATTATCAGCAAAACTTTTTCCTTCAAAAATTGCGCCTTCAGAGTATGCATACGATTTTGCAAGAATAGCATATTACCAAAAAATAAGTGCTACAGGTTTTGCAACAAGCAAAATAGTTTTGCACAAAAAGGCTGAAGCAAGGAAATTTCAAGAATATATAGAATCTTTCCGTCAATATATTTATGAAAACCTACAGCAAAATATCAAAAAACCACATGCGAACATAATCTCTGCATTACTAATTGGTAAAAAAGACGGAATAGACCAAAAAACTATGGATGCAACAAGAGATTCAGGTATAGCACATTTGTTCGCTATATCTGGTTTGCATTTATCATTCGTTGCTGGCCTGTTTTTTGTAGTGTTTCGTAATTTATTTGCAACATCTGAAACTTTGACTCTTAAGTATAACACCAAGAAAATATCTGCATTTCTTACCATTTTGTCAACCACATTTTATTTATTTATCACTGGTATGCAAATTTCTGCTCAGCGTGCCTACATTATGGT
This sequence comes from Rickettsiales bacterium, assembly GCA_031284675.1. Classification (GTDB taxonomy): domain Bacteria; phylum Pseudomonadota; class Alphaproteobacteria; order Rickettsiales; family Anaplasmataceae; genus Wolbachia. The sequence goes on from JAITXQ010000098.1 coordinate 1,597, forward strand.
GATTTTAGTGCTTCTTGCAATAATGATAGAGAGAAAATATCGAGGGTTAATAGCAATTGCATTTGCTGCTTCAGTGATACTTATAATAGAACCAGAAGCGATTTTAAAGCCTGGTTTTCAGATGTCATTTTCCGCTGTTTTGGCACTGCTTGCAAATTATCAGATTAATGCCAATAAATTGTTCAAAATAAAAGTAATAAAATATTTTGCATCAATAATGATCAGCTCAATAATAGCAAGTTTAGCAACTGTTCCGTACACAATATACAACTTTAACTGTTTTTCAATCAGTGGCATTATCACAAATTTAGTTGCTATACCAATAGTTACATTAATTATTATTCCACTTAGAATAATTTATATTTTATTGATTCCTTTAGGTATTGAATGGATTATAGCGCCACTTATAGAGCGCCCAATTGACAGCGTTTTGTATATAACAAACGCTATTGCTAGTCTTCAGTATTTGGTTATTACTGTTTGTACTTTTCCTACTTCATCAATTGTTATAATAACGCTTGGGTTATTATGGCTGTGCTTGTGGGAAAGAAATTGGCGTTTCTTCGGAATTTCCTTTATTGTGCTGGGTTTTTGTTTTAGTGCTATATATAGAACTCCTGATATTTTAGTGAGTAGCGACAATATTGCTGTAAAGGAGAATGATAACTTACTATATTCTCTGGCTAAAAAGAATAGAAATTTTGTTATCAAAACGTGGGCAAAGCAAAACGGACAGAATCAAATTTTGAATCATACAAATACAGCATCTCAGATAAAAGACTAACGTGTGGTGATTACGGCTGCATATACAATAAACGCTAATTCTGGATTAAGGAAGGAAGAAAGTATAGGAAATGGAAGGCTTTTTGGATTTCACGGAATAGGAAATGAGAGTAGAAAAGATGTGAACCAAGAAATTAACAGG
>JAITXQ010000048.1 GCA_031284675.1 Rickettsiales bacterium
AACTATTTTTCATCTGTTTAACCCCTTTTATATTTTCACTAATAATGTTAAATCGATTTTCCTTTTCCCCCTGATGTGTAATTTGATCTATAAGACATTTAAACTTTCAAAAAACGAGGGTCAAAAATTCTTTTTTAAGTGCCCAGCATGAAGTCCTAATATAACCAACCATGGCACTGCTGCCATTTGGGTACTTAGTTGCTGATCCTATAAACCGTTACTTCTGCTCCTTACCACTTATACCGTCAACCTTTAATAAGGTTAAAAAGTTGACATCTATGCCGTAAAAATACGGCAAAAATATAAAGGCCAGTTAAAGTTAACTAATATTTGACTGAAAAGAGATTTATAGAATGCCAAAAAGCGATAGATTGTGCTGACCCTGCAGACTACGTAAAACTAACATTTGTTGAAGAAAGATTTGACAAATTATGGACAGTGATACATGCAGTTATGTTGTTTAGTACTGCTTTTTCGACAGTCTGTCTATACAACTCTCAATGAGCGATATCTTTTACGCTATATTTATTTGGCATGGAATTTGATTTAGTATTTTGAGTATTCTTTTTTTCTTGTGAATTTGCTTCTTTAATGCATGAGTTAAGCTCTATATAGTTGTTAAAATAAGGTTTGCCTTCAAATTTTATTTTTTCTTTTGGCGTTATTATTGGTTTATATAGTTTGTTTTTGACGTAAGTAATTTTTGAATCAACGATTTGAAATCTAATGTTTATATCACTGTGGTGATTTTCTTTTGTTATGGTTTTAATTTGTGATTTATACTTATTTTCAAAACGTTCAAGAAAATAGTTGTCTGGAACGGTAAGTGTTAATATATTGTTTTTAAAGCTTTTTTCTTTTAGTTTTTCTCTGATTTTTTTCCTTTTAAAAACTAAAAAATTGTTCTTTTGGCACTTGAAGTGCATAGTCTTTAATAGTCGCAATAGAGATAGAGAGTGACTAAAATGTTGATTTTTCAATCATTTTTTAAAAAAAATGCTACATAGTAACACGCATAATGTTACATAGCAACACGTATCTAATTATGTAACAAAAAGTTTGTAGTAGCAATCTTATATGCTCTTTTATTTATTATTTTACATATCCTTCTATAAAATATTCATCTTAAAAAGCTTATATCCACAAGCTCATTTAATAGTAAGGAGGCTAAAGTTTTAAACGACCGCTGATCATTGTTTACTCCACCTTTGGCGGAGTGGTAGGCAGTGCCTTGTACTGTTTTTTTGCTATCTTATACTTTCTATCAGCTTCTTTTGTTTCTTCCTTTTTATTTTTAGCATTGTTAATTATATCAGAATAATCTACACCATTATTATGTTTATGTATCGACATTTTCGATTGCTTTTTATGAAAGAAACTTATCTTCAGACAACTCAACTTTTTGAGACAATTCTTTATGATGTATCTCAATATAAGTCGCCAATCCGTCAAGCGTATATGGATAAATTGTGCCAAAAGCAAATTGACTTCGCTTCAACTGTTTTTTTTTCTTTTTCACTCAAATCATAGGAAACATCGCCTGTTTTTGGGATAAGCTCTTTGACTTGTCTCGGCGAGCCTGTTTCAGAATGAGCAATTATTTTAGGATATTTTGGATATGAATAATCTTTCATTTTTATTTCGTTTTAATAAAGTTGCCATTAAAACATTAATTTAAAAAACTAAGTAATATATTCTTTAACCATCTAAAGGTAAATTTTATTATGAAAGTTTAAATCCGGTATATTAAAATCATGTATACATTTAAATGTTGAAACTTTATAGTTTGGTTTTATTGTGATTGCGCTATTAGTATAAGCTATAAGCAACAATCACAATAGTCTTTGTAGATATCCAATTTTTCTATTGCTAGACATTAAAAATACAATACTTCCTACAATGATTTTAAAAGGATTGAACTTAAAAGATGTGATTCTTGATATGTTTTTAGATTTGTATTTTAATTTAGCTTTAATATTATTCAGGTCCGCAATCATCAAAAGGCATTAGCATAAAAGCAAATATCATATATATTACAAATATAATTCGCAGTACGCAAAAGGATTGTTGTAAAATACCTCCAAAACGGAATACAAAGAACCCGAGCAACCACATATTTTTTTAAATAGACAGATATATTTGCAGGTGTTTAAAGTGCTGTTTTTTATTGTATTCTTCTACCTTTCTTTTATTTTTCTTGCCCAAGTGAAGGCATTTTTAAAACAAGATGAAACTCCACAAACCGCCACAGAAAATCCGCAAAGAAACAATCCAGCGCTATTAATTCTACTACCCAAAGAACAAGCTGCCAAACCTCCGATGCTTGCTACAAACGGAAAAAAGACAGAATTAATTAAGTAATAAAACTGTACCTCATTAGGAGTTGCGATTTATATTGGCTGTTCTGTTACATCTTCAACATTGCCAGACTTTGTAATATCTTCGATAACGAGATAAGGTAGAAGCTGCTTGCGCCCGCAACCTACAAGCAAAATCAAAATCAATATAAACAATACCACAGATTTTTTTTTCATATTTACTATCAAGTATATGGTTCGGCACTGTCGTAGAGCACCCAGTTGGAGTAGGTGTCGGAGTTTTCGCTAAGGCTGAATTAGATACTTTTATAGAAAAAGATGATATCATAACTATCCAACAATAGAGCCGCACATGCTAACTCATAAACTTCCGAACATATCAAATAAATCTTTGTCCTGTGCTTGGGAATGCCTCTTGCCCCGATTTAGTAAATTTATATCTATCACACACACGCAGAAAGAAAGGCGATTGTTAGCAACATGGCTATAAATTTATTTAAATTACACATTCTGCTTGCTTCACTTAAATTTCCGGCCTATCCTATCACTCTCATGTTTTCTAGACATCGATTAAATAAAGCATTAAGCCCTTCTCAGCTAGAGAAAACAAACATGCATAACGCAAATTATTAAAATGTTCTGCATTATCTTGAAGAACTCACGTTTAACAATGAAATAGTAACCAATTAGAGATTCAGATTGGCGAATGACATTGTATAAAACAGTTGTATCTAGAATTCATCCGTCTAGTTTCCATTCTTTTTTTACCTGCTCTTCTCCACTTGCTCTGGCAGAACGCGTTCAAACAACACTAAAACATCTTTGCCATTTTAATCTCTCATCCCTTTTATCTTGTTTTACAATCCTACTCATAAACGGATGGCAAAAAAGATAACTATTTTTTAACAGCAGGTGTTGGGTTAGAGATTGGCATTGGAGGCGGAGTTTCCGTTAAAATCGAATTAGATATCTCACAACGGCCATTTGACAATAAAGCTACCGTTGACAACAAAACTAAACTACAACTACTTAACGATAAAACTAATATCGACAACGGGATCAGTATCTTTGCCATTTACACGCCTCAAAGATTCCAAGATTTACAAAATTTCAGCTTTACTTTCCATACTTTTTCCTACTACCTAATACCATACTTAACGACAGTAAATTTTTTCCCAAGTCACTTTTTCGGTTGCTTTTTGCCCAGCTTGTAGTTGTCACGGTTGTGCTCGGGATTTTGCTTTTTCAGCTCGCCCCTTCGTATAGAACTCAGCCAATTATGCACTAAAAACTTTAACTCCATAAACATAAACATAACAACAGCTATAAGCTTGAGTTAAATAGGGATGTTTTTCATTGAATTCATGAGCAGCAACTAAATCCTGTAATATCTTCGAGAGTTTTTTTTCTTCCTCTTCTTTGCTTTTGCCCTAACACCTTAGTTGCAATTAAAGCCTCAGAAATCACATAAAAAGTTTCTTTTCAAAAGCAAACCACCCGAACCAAAATCTTCATAAATATTCCCCGATTCAGGTTCTTCAACATTCTTAAACATCTTCGCTTTTGTTCAACTCTGAATACATTATTTATACCTAACTTCAACTTCGTTCCAACTTTCATCATCTCTAAATTCACAACTTTTATGCCATTTCTTAACTATTTTTTTTATTTTTCAAATTAGATGTAGGATTTGACGACGTAGCTGTCGCGCTATCTATCGATTTTGACGAACCAAAAATCTTAGACCAAAAGCCTTGTCCATCTTTTGTATTTGGTGCAGGGCTCGGCGCAGGCGTAGCGGCCGAAGTTTTCGACGAATTTGCGACTAAACTAGATACCTTATCGCAACCATTCAACAATAAAATTACTGTTGACAACAAAACTAACATCTTTGGCATTCTCATTTTCATAATTTGCTCCTATCATTGTTTTGCTCAAACATAACAATATACATTGCACATTCAATACTTGTACAGCCAGCTATTTACTAAAAATTCGCAAAAATATATCATGCAGATATGCACAACAAATATAAAACTACGTAAACCCTTCTACAGCATGATTCCTCTATCATTTTACCGTCAGTCATAAGCATTAACTCGGAACGGGTGTAGAACTAAAAATGCCCATCCTATCTGACGTCAGAGTTTTCACCAAATCAGATACCCTCTTACCTTAACCACTCAACAACAAAGCCACCACTGCCAACGAAATTAGTATCTTTGTCATCTACACACCTCAAAGGCTACAAGATTTACAAAATTTCAGCTTTACTTTCCATATCTCTTCTTAATTATCTAACAATCATACTTAACGGCAGCAAACTTCTTTATCAACCACATTTTCTACTTCAGTTTTTTTGCACAACTTTTACAGCCCGGACCGCAGAACTCTTTTTACAGGTTACAGGCAACACTAAGTATCATGAATTACCAAAAGCATTAACTAAGTGAGAATGATTGTTCCACACCACCATCTCCACAGTAATATTGGAACATTTTTTGAGCAATTTGTCAAGAAACTATCAATATCTTCATATCAGAATATCAGAGCAGTTCGACTTGCAAAGAGTTTATCCTTAAGGCCTTTAATGGGTGTGTGATTATGAATTTTAATTTTATGCAGTAATAGCTGTATGCAGATTGTCTGTTTTTGCTATTTTTTTTTAAAATGTGTAATGCTAAACAACGAAAAAAACTAGCGGAAGTTATATTTGCAGTTTCTTTGATGATGTCGTCATGTGAGCGCAAAAAAATTGCAAACCAATTTGAGAAAACATCCACACCTATTGCAGATGTTTCAAAAAAGGGAGAAAAATCATCCGCTGAAATTTTTTTTATCAAGGTTGGGGCTTAACGTGTAAGCACCCCATTCTTGTTTTAGGTATTGCTACAGCAGCAGTTGTAGCATGCGGTATTCATAAGTATTGCCATCCCAGTAATGATCAAGTCTCAAATAATAGAGAGGATTCCGTGGCCGATCGGCACAACGGGTGGCCACCAACCACAAAGAGTGAATGAAGGAGCAGCCCATGAGAACCACATAATGGGAATCCTGGAATTAATGACTCGTATGTCGCTAATGCTAATGCGGTAAACGAAGAAGAATCAAAAGTAGAATTTCCACCGCTGACTGTACTATCACAAAAACCAACTACAGAAGAAATACAGCACTTGACAGTCTTAATCCTCAATTGATAGGAATCAGACCAGAAAACGGCACTACCTTTAATTTTAATGGTGCTGAATATATCTA
>JAITXQ010000002.1 GCA_031284675.1 Rickettsiales bacterium
GAAATTGAACATACTCGCCATAGATCTCCTGTTAATTTCTTGGTTCACATCTTTTCTACTCTCATTTCCTATTCCGTGAAATCCAAAAAGCCTTCCATTTCCTATACTTTCTTCCTTCTTTAATCCAGAATTAGCGTTTCTATAACTTCCTTTAACCTCAAAAGATATATAATTATCAGATTTAGACGTAAGACAAATCTTTACCACATCTTTTGCAACCAAATTATAAAACCACTCAAATGTATTTTTTTGTGATGACTTTGCAGGCATTCTATACTCCTTAAATTAATTAACAAAAATGTTATTTAAATTAACAAATATTTCTCTATGTTAGTGGATAAAATATTTAAACCTATATCTTTTTATTATACTCAGTAATTTATATGTTAATATTTAGATTGATAAATTGATTTTATTTTTATTGCGATTTATTATTCATAGATAATCTCAGTAAAAATGATGAAGTTAAGTGAAATCAGAGAAAGATTTGCAAAGTTTTTTGTAAGTAATGACCACGAGCAGGTTTCTTCTTCTCCTTTGATTCCAGAGCATGACCCAACGCTCATGTTCACAAATGCTGGTATGGTGCAGTTTAAAAATATTTTTACTGGCGCTCAAAAAACTGAAATGAAACGTGCTGTCTCAAGTCAAAAGTGCCTAAGAGCAGGCGGTAAACATAACGATCTTGAAAATGTTGGCTATACAACTCGGCATCACACATTTTTTGAAATGCTCGGAAATTTTAGCTTCGGTGATTATTTCAAAGAAACTGCGATAGAACTCGCGTGGAAATTTATTACTGAAGAACTTTCTCTTGATAAAAACAGATTATCCATAACCATCTACCATGCTGATGATGAGGCATACGAGATTTGGCGTAAGGTAAGTGGCTTTTCAAATGATAAAATCATAAGAATTGCGACAGATGACAATTTTTGGAGCATGGGCAATACTGGCCCATGTGGTCCATGTTCCGAAATCTTTTATGATCACGCAAAGCCTAATTTACAAGGCGATGACAGAATTGTTGAAATCTGGAATCTGGTATTCATGGAGTTTAACAAAGATGAAGAAGGTAATTTGCACAAATTGCCAAAAAAATGCATCGATACCGGAATGGGTCTTGAGAGAATAGCTGCCGTGATGCAAAACGTCCATGATAACTATGATATTGATCTATTTTCTGCTTTGATAAATAAATCACAAGAGCACTGTGGAAGTACGGAAAATAAAGTAGCGCATAAGATCATTGCAGATCATCTTCGCGCAGCTGCATTTCTCATCGCAGAAGGGATACTCCCTGGAAATGAAGGCAGAAATTATGTATTACGCAGATTAATTAGAAGAGCCGCACGTTATATTCACCAGCTTGGATATAATGACTCCCTACTCCATCGCATTTTTCCAGTGTTGATAGATAGCACAAGTTCAGCTTATATGGGAGATGTTTATCCTGAATTGATCAGAGGTAAAAGTTTAATAGAAACAACGTTAAAGTCAGAGGAAGAAAACTTTAAAGATACTCTGATGAAAGGTATTAATCTCTTGGAAAAATTCACTGCAGATTTAAAAGCTGGTGACACTTTGCCTGGAGAATCAGCGTTTAAGCTATATGACACTTATGGATTTCCTTTGGATATTACACTTGATATTTTAAAAGAGAAAAAAATCAATTTTGACCAAAAAGGTTTTGATGATGAAATGAAAGAACAGAAAAATAGAGCACGTGCTAAATGGGCTGGATCTGGTGAAAAATCTGTTGAGCAAGTATGGTTTGATTTGATCGATAAATTTGGCAAAACGGAATTCGTTGGTTATGAATTTAGTGAGGTAAAGGATGCAAAAGTACTAGCCATAATTTCTCCTAAAAATGAAGTTACTGACTCTGCAAAAGAGGGAGAGAAGGTAACCATGATACTTGATAAAACACCTTTTTATGGCGAGTCAGGTGGACAAGTGGGAGATACTGGAAGCCTAACTAAATCTGTATCCTCTGTCATCCAAGTAGCTGACACTGGGATCCAGGAAGAAGAAAACACGTGGTCACGCGCTGGAATAACAACAGATCGCATTGCTGGAAGTATGGTTATAGTGGAAAATACCAATAAAATTAATGACTTATATTTGCATAGATGCATAGTTAAATCCGGTTCAATTTGTAAAGATGATATAGTTACAGCAAGCATTAATAGAGAAAGAAGACAAAATCTAAGAAGAAATCATTCAGTTACACACCTTTTGCACTTTGCATTGAGAAAAATCTTGGGTGACCATGTTACACAAAAAGGTTCTTTAGTTGCACCAGATAAGCTCAGATTTGATTTCAGTCATAACACTCAAGTTACTCAGGATCAGTTGTTTTTAATAGAGGATATGGTGAACTCTCTAATCAGAGAAAATCTTTCCACGTCCACAAAAGTTCAGAGCATGAATCAGGCAATAGACAAAGGGGCTATGGCGTTGTTCGGTGAAAAATATGGTGATCAGGTCAGAGTTGTAAATATTGGAGATTCAAAAGAATTATGTGGCGGCACGCATGTGGAACACACTGGAGAGATTGGTTTATTTAAGATAGTAACAGAAAGTTCTGTTGCATTTGGAGTAAGAAGAATTGAAGCTTTAACCGGCCAAGAAGCAATTAATTATGTACGCGATAATGAAATAAACTTAAAAAAAGTTGCAGAATCCGTAAAAGTACCAGTAAGTGAAATAACAAGCCGACTAAGTATTTTAAATCAAGAGCGCAAAGAATCCGAAGCTAAAATAAAAAACCTATATAAAAAGTTTGTAAGTGCAGAAAATATAAAAAGCACTGAAATAAATGGAATAAATTTTGTAAGCCACGCTTTTACTGACATTCCAGCAAATGTAATAAGAGAATTTATTTTACAGCAACAAAAATCACAAACAGTTGTAGCTTTTATCGTAACAGAAGGAAACAAAACAGTGCTGATTGTTAAAGTAAGTAAAGACTTAGTTAATAAGATTAGTGCAAAAGAGCTAATATCAATAGCAGTTGGAAAGAACTGCGGTGGAAACGCTGAGCTTGCCCAAACAGGCTGTGATACCGATAAAATAAATAATGCCATCACAGCCATTTGTAGTAAAATAACAACTTCTAAAAACTAAATGACCTTACCCAGAAAAAGTAGAGAGAAAGTTAAGACGTTTTTGTCAAGGAAATGATGCATCAAAAAGTTCAGGAATGCAATAGTTAATAGTAGAATGTCTACGTTGTTTGTTATAA
>JAITXQ010000033.1 GCA_031284675.1 Rickettsiales bacterium
ATCTCCTGTTAATTTCTTGGTTCACATCTTTTCTACTCTCATTTCCTATTCCGTGAAATCCAAAAAGCCTTCCATTTCCTATACTTTCTTCCTTCCTTAATCCAGAATTAGCGTTTCTACTATTAACTATTGCATTCCTGAACTTTTTGATGCATCATTTCCTTGACAAAAACGTCTTAACTTTCTCTCTACTTTTTCTGGGTAAGGTCAGGGTTGCGTATACGCAATCAGAACGTTCATTGAATAGCAAGTTAAGTGAGGTTAGCTATGATAATGTACGTAAGCAAGCGACTGTACAACCATAGTTACTAATTTACTACAGTAACTGCGCCGTGGCAGTGTTTGTATTTTTTTCCTGAGTTACAGGGGCATTTGTCGTTTCTTGAGACTTTGGGAAGTCTGCTATTTCTAGCAGAGTGTAATCTATTGCCTATCTCTTGGTTGTCTGCCAACTTAAAGTGTGCTAGGCGATAAATAGTGAGCTCCTTCCATTTTTCAAGCATCGATTCAAACATCAAGAAAGCCTCGCGTTTAAATTCATTCAGTGGATCTTTTTGCCCCATAGCACGTAAGCTTATGCTTTGTCTTAGACTTTCTAAAGTTGAAAGGTGTTCCCTCCATAAATGATCAAGTGTCATGATCATTACTTGCTTCACTATCGTATTCCACAAATCTGTAGTTTGCTGACTATTGAAATATTCTTCCTTCTCGGTAAAAAATTTCTGTATCTTACCGTTTATATAATCCAAAGCTTCTTGTTTGTTCAAAAACTTTGCTAAGTCTTCTTTATCAAGTGTTATTCCATACCTCATATGGAATTCTTTGACTATATCTTCAACATAATCTTCGTAATAGCCGCTTCGTACTGTACCTTCTACTATATCCTCATTTACTTCACTATACACTTCAAACAAATCATTAATTTCATCACCTAAGATATGGTTCCTCTGTTCAAAAATCACTTTACGTTGACTATTGATTACGTCATCAAACTTAAGCAAAGACTTTCGCACGTCATAATTTCTAGCTTCAACTTTTTTCTGTGCTTTTTCAAGTGCTTTATTAATCCATGGATGGTGGATAGCTTTGTTGTTCTTTAGCCCCACCCTTTGTAAAAAACTCCTCATTCTATCGGAGCCAAATATTCTCATCAGGTCGTCTTCAAGTGATAAGAAGAACTTAGAAAGTCCAGGGTCACCCTGACGGCCAGAACGTCCACGCAATTGATCATCTATTCTCCTGCTTTCATGCCTTTCGGTTCCAACCACACATAAACCTCCAGCTTTTATAGCAATTTCCTTATCTTTTTTTACTCTTTCGATTATTTCTTGATATTTTTTTTCTCTTTCATCATCATTTTTTATCTTCTTTAACTCTACCTTTGCAATCATTTCAGCATTTCCACCAAGCTGAATATCAGTCCCGCGCCCTGCCATGTTAGTTGCTATGGTGATACTGCCTGGTACTCCAGCTTGCGCTATTATGTATGCCTCTTGTTCATGATAACGAGCGTTCAGTACTGAATGCTTAAGAGAATGGCTTTGCAAAAGCGCAGAAAGTTTCTCAGAGTTTTCGATGCTTACCGTGCCAACAAGGACCGGTTGAAGGCGCTTGTGGCATTCTTCTATGAACTTTAACACAGCATTATATTTTTCTTTTTCTGTACCGTAAATTTCATCGTCAAGATCTAACCTCTTAACAGTTACATTAGTTGGAATTTTTACTACATTTAGCCTATATATATCGCGAAACTCCTCTGCCTCTGTTGCCGCCGTTCCCGTCATACCAGAAAGTTTGTTGTACATACGAAAGTAATTCTGAAATGTAACCGATGCCAAAGTTTGGTTTTCATGCTGAATTTCAAGATACTCCTTCGCTTCAAGTGCCTGATGAAGACCATCGGAATATCTCCTGCCCTCCATCATACGCCCAGTAAATTCATCAATAATCACTACCTTGCCATCCTTTACTATATAATCTTTATCAGCAGTGAACAGCTTATGCGCGCGCAACGCCTGGTCTATATAGTGAGTCATTATCATGTTGTTGGTATCATAAAGCGAGGAATTTTCAGGAATGAGATTATATGACCTGAGTAGTTCCTCCACTCGTGAAATACCATCTTCAGTGAGGAATACCGCCCTACCCTTTTCATCCACCTCATAGTCAGAGTCAACTAATTTAGTAACTATTTTGTTTATATGCTTATATATCTGATTGTTTTCCTCAACCGGACCAGAAATAATAAGCGGAGTACGCGCTTCATCAATCAATATGGAGTCTACTTCGTCTACTATCGCGTAATTGAAGCCTCTTTGCACCATATCTTCTTGAGAAAATTTCATATTATCTCGCAAGTAATCAAAGGCAAGTTCGTTATTTGTGGAATATGCGATATCTGCACTGTAAGCCTCTTTCCTCTCTTCATCTGTCAAATCATTCGTAATGAATGCAACAGAAACCCCAAGAGAATTATATAATTTGCTCATCCATTCTGTGTCTCGTTTTGCAAGGTAGTCGTTAACAGTTACGACGTGTACGCCTTTCCCTTCTAAGGAATTTAGGTATGCAGCTAAAGTTGCAACGAGTGTCTTTCCCTCCCCTGTTTTCATTTCTGATATTATACCATTATGGAGCACCATTCCACCAATCAGCTGAACATCAAAGTGCCGCATGTTAAGAAACCTGCGAGAGGCTTCGCGTACAACCGCAAATGCAGGTACAAGAAGGTCATTTAACGTTTTTCCATTTTTCCACTCTTGTTTAAATCCTTGAGTTTTACCAGCAAGCTCTTGATCAGATAAGCTCTGCATTTCTGTTTCTAATGCATTTATTTGCTGAACAATTTTTCTGAAGGATTTTATTATCCTCTTGTTTGTGGAACCAAATATCTTTCTTATAAAAAAAAATGACAATGTAAAAATGGAAAATATGAGAACGGCTGTCAAAATTAGCGGAGAATCTAGCATAAACTTAAGTAACGTCTATTTAATATGAGATTATATTACTAAATGCAGCCTACAGCAATTACATATTAGATTTGGGGAATCTTTATTCATATACTAAGGTAATAAACAAAGGAACACTTGCTTACCCTGTTCTTGAAGGTCTTTTTATTGACATGTAAAGATTCTATTGCATTATTTCAGGCATTTGATAACTTTTATCGAAGAAAGTTATTTGTAGTCTTTAGTAGAGTGGTAAGTTATGTACGGTAATATCTATCAGTTAAAGGTATTAATGCTGTTTTTGTACCGCGGAGTACTTTATCAGTATTCTTTTCGCTTAGGTACAGAAATAGAAGAAGTCCAAAAGTTTGATGATTTAGTGTTTACATATACCCAGGGTGGTAAGAAAGTATACTGCTTTTTGCAGACTAAGCATAAACAAGATAAGGATAATAAGAAAATTGAAGTAGGGGATTTACTTACAGAAGATAAAAATGGTGAATTTAGGTTAGCAAAGTATTTCGTTTCTTACCTAAAGATTAAAAACAATCAAGATTTTGCAGATGGTAACCTGAAAGATTTTATTATTTGCACTAATATCGATTTTGATCTGAATCAAAGCACAGCACAAAATACAGTGAAGAAGTTGAAAGTAAAAACTTCAGGACCAAACAAGGAAATAGAAATTTTAGTTGAAGTAATCGACACTAGTGATGTCTTTTTTAAAGACGGTGGCACTAGATATAAGTTTTCTTGTATTCATAATAACATGATTTCAATAATGCAACCAACATTTAAGGGTGCTGTGGAAGAGATGATAGAAGAATTAGAAGAGGAGATAAAAAAACTTCAAAATAAGTCAGATCAGGACTCAAAAAGGAAATTGGAAAGAAATCAAAGGCGGCAAAACGAATTTAAACAAATAATAAAGAATCGACTAGAAGAGAGCATAAAAGAATTTTTTGACAAATTAGTATTTGCAGTAAATCAGCCTAACAAGATAAAACTAGCAGAGATCATTAAGAATGAGCTAGGTGAGAAGTTTAATGATATTGACAGAAAGAATGTTTACGCTCGCTTCCAAGAAAAAATGCTAGATTGGTTGAAAGAAAAAGAAGGACGTTTTCTTACACATGAAGATGGAAGAGAATTCTGGCATTGCCCGCAATTAATACATCATTTAACCTAGTTCTAGATCCAGATAAACCTAAGTTTTGCGATTCTTTTATATTATCTATTTTTGATACATTATTTTCATTATGTAGCATTTGTTGTATTGATTGATCTAAAGACATGTTATTAAACGCAGCCATAAACTTATCAAATTTCTTCGAATTTAACTTACCAGGACATCCTGCTTCTCTTTCAGGACATGCTTTCTCTACATATGAGTTTAAAACCCCTGAAATCTCATTAAATTTACCACCTACAATTTTTCTAGTAACCTCTTCTTGCACTTTCATAAAATCAATATCTAATCGATGTATCGATATTTTGCTATCCCTTGCAGCTTGTTCTACTACTTTCTCGAATCCCTTTGTAATATTCAATGCATAGCCCTGTGCTTCTAACGCTAATTCTGGATTAAGGAAGGAAGAAAGTATAGGAAATGGAAGGCTTTTTGGATTTCACGGAATAGGAAATGAGAGTAGAAAAGATGTGAACCAAGAAATTAACAGGAG
>JAITXQ010000034.1 GCA_031284675.1 Rickettsiales bacterium
AGATCTCCTGTTAATTTCTTGGTTCACATCTTTTCTACTCTCATTTCCTATTCCGTGAAATCCAAAAAGCCTTCCATTTCCTATACTTTCTTCCTTCCTTAATCCAGAATTAGCGTTTAAAGCATGGTTTAAAACTTGATCATTATTTATGTTAAATGACTCTGTATTTCCAAAAGGATTGATTTTCGAAAAGAGTTTTTTAAGATTATTTGTTACATTATGAAGGCTTAAAGCTAGTTTCACAACTTTTATATTACTGTTTTTAGTAGATTGAATTAAAAAATTATTTATCATGTCTATGATTGTACCCCTCTACAAAAGCTCACTATCATTGCACAATTTTAAACTATGATGATTTATTTTATATTAATAGCAGCTCTTTACACCCACTTAACAAGTGGTGGCATTGACATCATAATTGCATCTGGATTGCCATCAGTCATTAAACCAAACCTTGTGCCACGATCGTATAGCAGATTGAATTCTACATATCTACCACGTTTTATTAATTGATCTTCTCGCTGTTCTTTTGTCCAAGGTTTTTGCATATGTTGACATATGGTATGCAAATAAATTTTCAAAAAGGTTTCGCCTACTGCTTTTGTAAACTTAAAATCATTCTCCCAGCTACCAGAATTAAGATTATCATAAAAAATTCCACCAATACCACGAGGTTCTTTTCTGTGTTGTAAGAAAAAGTAGTTGTCACACTGCTCTTTAAATTTTGGATAATACTCAGCATCAAACTCATCACATGTTGTTTTGATTGATTCATGAATATACTGATAATCTTCCTCATTTTTATATATTGGAGTAAAGTCCATTCCTCCACCGAACCATTGTTTTGAGGTATATATCAGCCTTGTGTTCATATGTGCTGCAGGAACAAGGGGCGACTGCATATGAGACACTAAAGATATACCGCTTGCCCAAAACTCTCCATTACTTTCAGTTGCGCCAGGAATCTCATTTATAACTAAATCTGCAAATTTTCCATGTACTTTGGAAACGTTTATTCCCACTTTTTCAAAAACATTACCATAAATAATTGTAGATTCACCACCTCCGCCACCTGGGCGATCCCACTTTCTTTTTTCGATTTTTGGCTCTATGAATGATTGTTTTTCAATTGATAAGAAAGATTCTACAATTTTATCTCTTAGTTCACAAAACCATTCGAATGCTTGTGTTTTTTGTTTTTCCATAATATTTTCTCGCTAGATATTTATTTTTATTAATATTGTCGTACCTAATATTCAAGGAACGTAATCAGATTTAAATGGTAATTACCTATCAAAGGTGTTAATAAATCTATAATAATTAAATAAATATAATAAAACACCTTTATATGCACAATGAGTAAAAGATACATAGATAACAAAAAAGAGAACAGGGTTGACTTCATAGTAAGAAATTATGGAATGTCAATTGTCGTAATGGCAGTTATTATGTTCTTACCTCCAATAGTAATATCAGAACTTTACTTTTTTGATATATATGATCAACATATTAATATAGAGATTAATTTATTAGTTAGCACTCTAATGACTCTCTTTATAATATATAATGTCAAACACTACAGATACCTACTTAATACTATAGAATTTCAAAATGCAATATTTGCAAATGCACTAAATCATAATACAGAATTTTGCCTTATTTTACATAAGGATGAAGGCATTATTTATGCTGATGCAAGATTCTACGAAAGATTTAAAGGTCATATAGATGATGACGCTACGTTAGACAAGATTCTTGAAGCAGGAGATATTTCAGAAAAAGACAAAAAAGCACTATATCACGCGCTAAAAAATAACTCTTCTGCACAGGTATACATTGCTTTAAGCAAGAAAAACAGAGTATCTAACTTTCTTTTGCTCTTTGAACCAATACCAGACAATCCCCAGGTTGCTACAAATAATAATAAGTTTTTAAATTTATCGTTAACACCAATAGCAAGACCGCACGGGTATTTTGTGTTGAAAGCAACACAAATGAACAAGGAGCAAATATATGAGGAGTTAATAGAAAAACACAATATAGGAACTTATATTGCGAACGCTAAAGGGGTGATTTTATCTGTGAATAAAAGGTTTTTAGATATATTTGAATTGAAAAAACTAGAAAAAGGTAGCATAATCAATGATTTTATATCTCAATCTAAATATAATAACACAGCAACCGGTAATGAAATTTTGTTTTTTACTGTAAATGGCGTTCCATTTAAGGCTCATATGAGCACTGCTATGTTTTGTGATAAATATGATCATAGTTATATACATGGCTTTATTACACCAGCTGAATCAAACGTTATTGATTATCAATTACACCCTTGTTTTGCAAATTCATCAATTGCTATTGTGCAATGTGACGTAAACGGTAATTTTATAAAGAAAAATACGGCGCTAATAAAGCTTGCAGGGCCAGACAATAATTCAATCTTTACATTGATACTAGATGGTTATCATATGAAAATACGTGAATATTTTTCGAGTAATAGAATAAATAATGCGTCCTTTGATGTGCAACTCAGTGACAATAATAACGTGAAAATATATTTCAATAAGTTTCTTCATAATAAAATGATATTCATACTTTGTTATTTTATTGATAATACTGAACACAAAAATCTAGAGATGAAACTTGAGCATTATCAAAAAATGCAGGCTATAGGGCAGTTAGCAGGTGGTATTGCGCATGATTTCAATAACATATTAACTGGGATAATAGGATTTTGTGATTTGCTTTTACTCCAACACTCAGCTGGTGATCTGTCTTTTGGAGATATAATACAAATACAGCAAAATGCAAAACGTGGGTCAAATTTAGTGAGGCAATTGCTTGCTTTTTCAAGAAGACAGACCTTGCAGCCAAAAATTATTGATGTAAACAGTACGATAGCTAATCTTTATGAAATGATAAAAAGATTGATAGGTGAAAATATAAAATTCACTACTTATTATGATAGAGATTTGGGTGCTGTTAGGGCTGATCAAGGGCAATTAGAGCAAGTTATACTTAACTTAGCAGTCAATGCTAGTGCTGCTATGGAAAAGGGCGGAGAATTAACTATACGAACCTTTAACCAAAAGATTGACTCATTAAATTCTACACCTCAAGGTATGTTTTCTCCAGATAAAGAAGCAATTGAACATGGAAATTATGTTGTGATTGAAGTAATTGATACCGGATGTGGTATGACAAAGGATGTCATTGAAAAGATCTTTGATCCATTTTTTTCTACCAAAGATATTACTTCTGGTACAGGTCTTGGCCTCTCTACTGTATATGGAATTATTAAACAAACCGAAGGGTATATCTATGTTGCTAGTAAAGTAAACAACGGCACTAAATTTAGCATATTCTTGCCCATGGTTTACATATCAGATGAAAATAATAGAGAGGAAGATAGTGAAGAAATAGAAAAACCGGTAGTAAATGAAATTAAAGGTAATGGTGTAATTTTATTAATTGAAGATGAAGATTCAGTAAGGGAGTTCACTACTAAAGCATTAAAAAGAAAAGGATTTGATGTAGTAGAAGCTAGCATGGGCAGCAAGGCATTAGAAATAATCAGTAAAAAAAATCAACACATAGATCTAATAATTACTGATGTAATAATGCCAGAAGTAAGCGGTCCAGAGATAGTAAAAGAAGCATTGATTCACAGGCCTGATATCAACGTTATTTTTATTTCTGGATATGCAAAAGATGCTTTTTTGAAGAACGATGATATCAATATAGAGGATTTTCATTTTTTACCAAAACCATTCACTCTAAATGAATTAGGAAACAAAGTTCAAAATGTATTACACGAAGCAAAAAAACAGTCTAATTTTAGTACGATTAGCAACAAAAAAATTTTCTAATGCAAAAGTTTCTGGCATATATACAATAGAGTTATTTAGATAAAAGGCGTGAGCAAGATTATTGCAATAGTAAATCAAAAGGGTGGAGTTGGCAAAACCACAACTAGTATAAATTTATCGACGGCCTTTGCTGCTGTAGGAAAAAGTACTTTATTAGTAGATCTTGATCCTCAAGGAAATGCTAGCACCGGGCTAGGAATTTCTTATCGTAGTAGAGAAGAAAAAAATATATATAAAATATTACTAAGTAGCGAAAATAAATTGATAGAATTGGCAATTTTCAATATAAAAGAGATTCCAAATTTATCGCTAATTTCGTCAGTAGTTGATTTATCAGCTGCAGAAATCGAATTATCACAACTTGAGCGAGGAAAATTCGTACTAAAAAGCGCATTAGAAAAAATATGCAATAATTATGAGTATATAATCATTGATTGTCCTCCATCACTTGGCTTGCTTACCATAAATGCTCTGACTGCTGCTGATTCTATTATTGTTCCTCTTCAGTGTGAATTTTTTGCTTTGGAAGGATTAAGCCATTTAGTTAAAACTGTAGAGCTGATAAAAAGAAGTAACCTAAACCCTTTTCTGGCAATAGAAGGAATAGTGTTAACAATGTATGACAGGCGCAACAAACTCAGTGAACAGATTAAGAATGATATTTGTCAGTATCTAAATGATAAAGTGTATAAAACTATCATCCCATTGTATGAGACTATTATTCCGCGTAACGTAAGGTTATCAGAAGCACCTTCTCATGGAAAGCCCGCTATTGTGTATGATCTCAAATGCCCTGGTGCACAAGCATATATAAGTTTGGCAAAGGAAATTTTAAAAAAACACGCAAACAGCTGTAAGGAAAAGAAGCTGGTAAGCGGGGGCATAGCATGAAGGATGATAGACGCCTGGGTAGAGGTCTTGCCGGTCTCATAGGCGATAATTATGATAATAAAGAAGATCGGCAAGAGTATTTACCTATTTCATTACTGCATCCAAGCAAATTCCAGCCAAGAAAGCATTTTGATGAAGAGTCATTAAGAGAACTTGCAAAGTCGATAGAGAAAAGTGGCGTTATACAGCCCATTGTGGTACGCAAAGATCCGAATAATGACGGTTATGAAATAATAGCTGGAGAACGTCGTTGGCGAGCAAGTAAGATTGCGAGACTCGATAGTACGCCCGTTATCATAAAAGATTTGAGCGACAAAGCATGCCTGGAAATATCCATCATTGAAAACATACAAAGGCAAGATATAAATCCAATAGAAGAAGGTGAAGCGTATAAGAAACTGATAGATGAATTCTTTTATACACATGAAGAATTAGCTTCAGCTATAGGCAAAAGCCGCAGCCACATAACTAATATGACTCGGATGTTGTCACTTCCCTGTAGTGTGAAAATGATGATCAATGAAAAAAAATTGTCTATGGGCCATGCAAGAACACTGATTAATGTTGAAAATGCAGAAGATATTGCAGAAAGAATAGTTTATCAGGGTTTAAGCGTTAGACAAACTGAAAAATTGATAAAAAATCTGCATCGAAGTGATAACCAAAAAGAACAGAAGTATACTAAAAATCAAGATATAGCAGTAATGGAAGGCGCTATATCTTCTCAACTTGGTTTAAGAATTAAAATTAAAGATAATAATTCTAAGGGTAAAGTTATTATACAATATAATAATCTTAATGAATTAGATTTAATATTAAAAATTTTAAATAGGAAACTTGAGTGCCAGTAGAGCAAAAAGATAATATAAAATACAACTGTTGGCGTCACCCAAGTAGCCATAGAAACGGCAAAAAATCACTTGACAAACTTCGCCAGCCTTTTTACCATTGTAGTGAAGTTATTGTATTTGCTTTCGCCAATCTGCAGATTAAAAGGTAAGGATTACTTAATGTATCGGCGTCTTATGTTTAATTTTTTGCAGTATATAGATACTGTATGTCTTTACAAAACTTCATCTACATCTAGATTTTTATCTAAATAAGCTG
>JAITXQ010000036.1 GCA_031284675.1 Rickettsiales bacterium
CAGACAAAACAGTTTTGTTATATCTTCCATGGGTAACCTCATCTATTTTTTTTGTATTTGTTGAGTTTACCCTACTCTCCTGCCTTTTCTATTCTTTTTTTAATCCAGAATTAGCGTTAGAAACATTTACAGGAGAAAAACATGCGAGAAAGAACGTTTACTATTCATCGTCATTATGAACCAAGTAAGTTATCAGATAAGTGTTTATCAGATGCTTACAGAATACTACTAAAACGATTGATGGAAAGAAAGAAAAAGGAATTTTTAAATAAGAAGGAGATTGAAAGAAATGACAACAGTAGCTTTATATGCAAGAGTTTCATCGAGGAAACAAGAGCAGAACAATACAATAGAGAGCCAAGTTGTAGAGCTTGAGCGTAGAATTGCTATAGATGGACATAAGTTGTTAGGTGAAAATAGATTTAAGGACAATGGCTTTAGTGGATGGAATTTAAAACGAGAAGGTTTAGATGAATTACGCGATAAAGTAGGAGAAGGTCACATTGATAAAATTTACATTCATTCACCTGATCGATTATCAAGGAAATCTTCACATCAGATGATATTACTTGAAGAGTTTGAGAAAGAAGGAGCAGAAGTAATATTTTTAAATTATAAGACTGAAAATAATCCAGAGTCAAAATTGTTGCTAGGAGTGCAAGGATTAATTTCAGAATATGAATGTGCAAAGATAATGGAACGTAGTCGCAGAGGAAAGCTTCATGCAGCAAGAAAAGGATATATAAGTGTAATGGGAAACGCACCTTATGGTTACCGTTATATAAAGCATGTAGATAGAGAAAAGGCAAAATTTGAAATTGATGAAGAGGAAGCAAAAATAGTAAAGCAGCTATTCATGTGGGTAGGGCAAGAAAGAGTGAGCTTGAAAGAAACTGCAAGAAGGCTAAAAGATAGATGTATCACTACTCCAAAGGGCAGAAGAAATTGGCACCCATGTACAGTGTGTAGAATATTGAGAAATCCAGCGTACAAAGGACAAGCAGCGTTTGGCAAAACGAACGTAGGCCCAATAAAAAAGGAAATGAGAGCAATATGGAAGGTGAGGAAAAAAAGTTATTCCATTTATCAAACTGAGAAAAAGAATTGGATTCATATAGAAATACCAAATATAGTTGAAGAGGAGTTATTTGATATAGTACAAAAGCAGCTATTTGAAAATAAAAAAAGAGCAAGAATGCAACAAAGTGGAAGAAAATACTTATTACAAGGGTTAATGGTATGTCAGTGTTGCAAATACACTTATTATGGAATGAGTAATGTGAAGGGAGGAAGAAGTTACTATCGATGTCCTGGAACAGATGCAAACCGTTTTGGTGGAAATAGGGTATGTAGCAGCAAATCAATACGCGTGGATATACTAGAAGAGGTAGTATGGGAAGAAGTAAAGATGGCACTCAAAGAACCAGAGGCAATGACAAAGGTTAGGCTTGAAAAATATGAAGATAAGCAGGCAAAGGATGAGATTGAAAAACGTGCAGATAAAATAGAACAAGGTATAGAAAGATTAGCTTATGTATATGCACGAGGACATATAACAAAGGAAAAGTATGATGCAGAAGTTGAAGCAATGGAAAAGGAGTTGAAGGGAATCAGAGACCAAAAGGAAGAAGTGAGTGATGAAAAGAGGCTAAAGAAGGAATTAGATTTTATCACAAGTAGCATAGAAAATTTTTCCTCTGAGATTGAATCAGAGCTTAATCAAGCAGATCATGAAACTAAACTTGATGTAATAAGAAAATTAGTGCAACGCATTAAAATTGATGATGATAATGTGCATATAGTGTTTCGATTGAAGGAACTTGCTCTAGAAAGGCAAAAAAAAAGTGTTCAACATTGTATCGGGATTCCAGTGTCACGTGCTGGAGTGACATCATTTGTTGTGTTTAATAAACTTGATCGCAATTAGCTATAAATGTTTAAGAAATTTACTAAATGAAAAAAAAGGCAAAAGAAACCCTGGGATTATTATCCACTTTGAAATATTGGCGTTTTTTATGTTTTAAACGCTCGAAAAGCGAGATTCAGCTGCTTGTTAGCGGAATGACGATCTATCAAATTGTCGGTATTTAGCCATATCAGCAAGTCTTACTTGCTTTAGCCATATATCTATATAAAATTAAAACAAATTAGAGCTGTTATTTCGCAAATTAAATGTTAACAAGATTCGCCCCAAGTCCAACTGGCTATCTCCATGTCGGGAACGTCCGTACTGCTCTGGTTTGCTGGATGTACACACGTAGTCAAAGCGGAAAGTTTTTACTTCGTTTTGATGATACTGACCTTCAGCGTTCAGATGTCAAATATATAAATGATATAATACAAGACTTGAAATGGATCGGTATAGATTGGGATTCAAGTTTTAAGCAATCAGAGCGCTTCGAGCGTTACAACGAGGTGTTTTTGCAGCTAATGAAAGAAGGGCATATTTATACATGCTATGAAACAAGAGAAGAGTTAGACATTAAACGAAAATTGCAGTTAAAACAGGGACTCCCCCCGGTATATAACAGAAGCGCATTACTTCTAACTGAGCAAGAGAAAATTCGTTATGAGCAGGAGGGAAGAAGACCACATTTTAGATTTAAGTTGGATAGAAATGAAGTTGTTAAATGGAATGATGAAGTTAAAGGTGAAATAAATATTGCAACAAGTCACATCAGTGATCCCGTGGTAAAAAGAGAAAATGGAATTTATACATACATGTTACCTTCTGCTATCGATGATATTGACTTTAATGTAACCCATGTTGTACGCGGGGAAGATCATGTGACTAACACTGCAGTACAGATCCAAATGATTAAAGCATTAAAAGCGAAAGTTCCTGTGTTTGCTCACCTTCCTCTGCTACATTTTGATAATAGTAAGATATCGAAACGGAAAGGTGGGCTGGATATAAAATTTATAAAAGAAGATGAGATTGAACCGATGGCGCTAACTAGTTATTTAGCAAAGCTTGGAACATCCAACCCAATTGAAGCTCATGTTGACATGCAATCTTTGATTGACTCATTTGACATTAAAAAATTTAGCTCAGCATCTGCACAATTTAGCTTGAGTGAAATATATAAGCTAAATAGTAAAGTTCTGCAACAAATGCTGTTTGCAGTGGTAAAAGAGCGTTTAAATCAAATTGGAGTGGACTCTCCAGAGTTTTGGTATTTTATAAGGAGCAATATAGAAAAATTTTCGGAGGTGGCAAAGTGGTGGCAAATATGCAAATTCAATATAGAGCCTGTGGTTCTTGATAAGGAGCTTATAAAAATTGCGCTTAATGCGTTGCCTCAAGGTGATTGTAATGAAAACACGTTGTCAGAATGGGTCAAAGCTATTCGACAGACAGTGAATATAAAGGCAAAAGACCTATTTATGCAGTTGCGTTTAACCTTAACAGGAACAGAAACAGGCCCAGAACTTGCTAAGTTATTGGTTTTCACTGGCAGAGAAAATATCGTTGCAAGATTAAAGAATAACCAATGGCAAAAATTATAGAAAAAGAACATTCAGAATTTTTAGAACAACTTAAGGATCGTATCACCACGAGTCGTTATAAAGCGGCGCTTGCGGTAAATAACAAGCTTATTTTGCTTTACCACTATATTGGTATAGAGATCTTAAAACGCCAAAAAGAGCATGCTTGGGGTGCTAAGGTCATCGACCAACTAAGTAAGGATTTGAGAAGTACATTTCCAGAAATGAAAGGTTTTAGTACGAGAAATCTGAAATATATGCGTAAGTTTGCTGAAGAATATCCTAATGTTGAATTTGTGCAGCAGGTTGCTGCACAATTACCTTGGTTTCATATTGTAGTGATTATCGATAAGATAAAAGACTCACAAGAGAGACTTTTCTACTTTCACAAAGCTATAGAACATGGCTGGTCACGTAACATTATGGTGATGGTGCAACCTGCAAGTCTTCGGTCATATTGTTTAAAAGGAGAGGAATTCTTTCAGAAAGAAACTGAAAGGATTTTAAAACTTATTAAACCAGATGTTTTGCCATCTGAGTCTACGCATCAGTGCGAATCGGGCAACCGGTTGGTGCCGAGCGATGCGGACAATGAACCTCCTCTTGAAAAAGAAGATGCTCAATCGTGAAGGAGCATAAGCTACAAGCATCATGTGGCTGGAGGGCTAGGCTAGTAACGCTAATTCTGGATTAAGGAAGGAAGAAAGTATAGGAAATGGAAGGCTTTTTGGATTTCACGGAATAGGAAATGAGAGTAGAAAAGATGTGAACCAAGAAATTAACAGGAGATCT
>JAITXQ010000028.1 GCA_031284675.1 Rickettsiales bacterium
TAATTTAAATTCTGCTGTGTATTCTCTTCTATTTGTCATATTACACCTCTTTGAAAAAACGTTTTATTTTACTCAAAAAACGTCTTAACTTTCTCTCTACTTTTTCTGGGTAAGGTCAACATGGACGTCTTTCAATTAAGGATTTAGAAAATATTACTAAAGCAAACCTTAGTACCTTAAAAAAGCACGTATCTAATCTCGTAAAGAGTAATCACATTACTCAGCATGGAAAAGGCAGAGCAACTTGGTATGTAATATAGAGCTCAATAAACTCATTGAGCATCCCATGAACAAATAGGCAGTATAGAATATAGATCAGAAGTGACAGAGCTTAAAAAAAGGCCTAATATTCTTAATAAACGCTAGAAAGCTTTATGAAAATCAAAGTTGGAGTAATAGGCTGCTTAGGCAGAATGGGCAAGGAAATACTCAATGAGTTAACTATAAATTCAAAAGTAGAAATAGTAGGCGCTGTTGTCCGTTTAGACAGTAAGCATATAGATTCAGATATTAAACCAATTATAGCTAATATAGGAGTTAAGGTTACAAGTTCTATTAATGACGTATTTGAGTTATCCGACGTTGTAATAGATTTTACAACTAAAGAATGTATGTTAGACTGCCTTAAAGCAGCTGTAAAATTTAAAACACCGCTAGTTAGTGGCACAACTGGAATAGAAGGTATCGATTTAAAAGAGTATGCTGCTGAAGTTCCAATATTATGGTCAGCAAATATGAGTGTTGGGGTTAATGTATTACTGAAATTGGTAAAAAAAGCTGCTGAGCTTTTAGGTAATGAATATGACGTTGAAATTTGGGAAATGCATCACAACTTAAAAAAGGATTCGCCATCTGGAACAGCTATAGAACTTGGCAAAACAATTGCTAACGCTTCAAAAGTGGATTTTCAACTCAATCAATATTTACATAATAGTTCAAACATAAGAAAAAAGGGGGGAATAGGTTTTGCAGTATCTCGTGGAGGTGGAGTGATAGGAGATCATAGTGTGATGTTTGTTAATTCTGATGAACGGATAGAATTAAATCATAAAGCGATTGCTCGCACAATATTTGCTAAAGGGGCTATTCAAGCAGCAATATGGCTATACGAAAATAAAAGAGAAACTCCAGGGCTCTATTCAATGCAGGACGTGATATGAGCGATATACACGCTTTCGTTAAAAATCTAAATCTTTGGTATGGTTCTAAACAAGTTTTATTTGATATAAATTTGAATATTTATAAGAAAAAAGTTACTACTTTTATCGGACCATCTGGGTGCGGTAAATCAACATTTTTGCGTTGTTTTAATCGTATGAATGATTATGTACCTGGATGCAAAGCTGCTGGTGAATTAGATATCGATGGGCTAGGTGATATATATTCACGCGATATGGATGTTGTGCTACTCAGAGCAAAAGTTGGTATGGTATTTCAAAAGCCAAATCCTTTTCCAAAATCAATATATGATAATGTTGCTTATGGACCAAAATTGCATGGCATGGTAAAGAATAAGCAAAAATTAGGCGAAATAGTGGAAAATAGTTTAACCAAGGTTGGCTTATGGGAAGAATTAAAAGACAGATTGCAAGATAGTGCACTCAATTTATCCGGTGGCCAACAACAGAGACTATGCATTGCTCGCGCAATTGCAGTGAAGCCAACTATTTTGTTAATGGATGAGCCATGTTCTGCTCTTGACCCAGTGGCAACCAGTGCAATCGAAAATCTTATACAAGAGCTGAAATTAAGATTTACTATAATTATGGTAACTCATTCAATGAAACAGGCTAAAAAGTTATCTGATAGTGTAATTTTCTTTTATAATGGCAAGATTGTTGAATCTGGGAGCACTCAAGAAATATTCGAAAATGCTCAATCTTCCTTAACAAAGGAGTATATTCTGGATCATTAGGATTACCATTTCTGTCATCCTGTGGCTTCTGTACAAACTTCCTGCGTTGTGGTAGACTTCTCATAATAGTCCAAATGAGGTAAGATATGGATTTGTAGTAGTAAGGGTAAGTATGCCAGCAGCCGTATAGTTATGATTTAAGGAAAAAAGCAATGGAAGCTTTGGATGAAGGAGAAAGTAGATACCGTCTTGTTAGTCAACAAGAAAATTACAAAATAAGACAATATTTCATATAAGGTGATAGGTTGAATATATAAGTGAGGCTAATGCAATATAGACCTCGTAAAGGAGTCCATGTGAAAACAGTAGACTTGAAAATTTACTTTAGTTTTTTCTATGCTTTGATATATAATTAGGTTTTTAACTATTTGAATATGGCTGGTCATTCACAATTTTCAAATATAAAACACCGAAAAGGTGCTCAGGATGAAAAGCGTTCTCAAAAATTTACAAAGCTCATTAGAGAAATAACAGTTGCTGCAAAGCAAGGGCTGCCTGATTCTGCACGCCTTCGCTCTGCTATATTTGCTGCACGTAAAGAAAATCTGCCAAAAGATAAAATAGAAATAGCAATAAAAAATGCAGCTGGTAATGTTGCTGGAGAAAATTACGAGGAAATACAATATGAAGGCCATGGACCTTCCGGCACTGCACTCATTGTTCATGCCTTGACGAATAATCGCAATCGCACTGCTTCTGAGGTGCGTTATATCTTTTCTCGCAAAGGTGGAAATTTGGGAGAAACAGGAAGCGTTAATTATCTTTTCGATCATGTGGGATTAATCGTTTATAAAGCAGAAGGTGTGAATTTTGACGATTTATTTGATTATGGAATCGAGTTAGAAGTATTGAATGTTGAGGAAAATAACTCAGAGGGATTGTATGTTATAACCTGTGAAGTAAAAGATTTTGGTAAAGTACGCGATGCTTTTTATGCAAAATTCGGAGAACCAGAACTTGCTCATCTTTCATGGCAGCCAAAAGATCTAATTGAAATTAATAATAAAGAACTGATTGAGAAATTATCTGCATTGGTTGAAGAGCTAGAAGATAATGATGATGTGCAGTACGTGGAAGGCAATTTTACTTTTATCGATGTTGCTTAAGTTATGAAGCTGATCATATTTGTACTGCTTTGTATTTTACCAATATTTAATGTACATGCCTTTAAAACGTCAGATATTAATAAAGAGACTTTATTAATATCCAGCGACATAAAATCTTCCTTCTTTGCCACAGGAATTGGGCAAGGTTTGGCACCAAATACAGTGATGAAATTAATCAACATATATAAAGGTTTCGGCATAGATTTTAAAAAAGACATTGTGCCGAAAAGTAAATTAGAAGTTCTTTTTGAGAGATCTTCAAATAATCAGAAGGCTGAAGAAAAAATTTTATATACTTCACTGACAATAAACAAAAAAGCTATTAGTTTATATCATTATAAATCACAAGACGGCAAGGAAGGGTATTTTAATAAAGAAGGAGTAAGCTTAAAAAATGGCGAAATTTTTATAAATCCTTTACATGGAGATTATCGTATATCTTCAAAATTTGGTAATAGAAAGCATCCTATTCGCGGTAAAATTGCTTTTCACAAAGGAGTAGATTATGCAGCTAAACTTGGCACTCCCATATACGCTGCTGCAGATGGTGTGATAGAATATATAGGAAATAACGGAGGATACGGTAAGTACATCAAAATAAAACACAAAAATGAGTATTCAACCTGTTACGCACATATAAGTAAATTTAATAGCGATGTAAAGTTAGGCTCTAAAGTAAAGCAGGGACAAGTCATCGCTTATGTTGGTAGCACTGGTGTTGCAACAGGACCTCATTTACATTATGAAGTTATATATCATGATAAACACATTGATCCGCTTACAATAGCGCATAAAAACGAAGCTAAGTTGCTTGATCATGAATTAAGAGAGTTTAAACTATTTGTAAATAAGATCGATAAAACGATCAATAAAAAAGGGTTCAATTGAAAAAGAAATTTAAAGACAATATGGATAAGAATACGATAAACGATAGAAAATTAACTCAGCTCAGTTTATTTCCTGCATTAATATTAGGATTAGTTTTGTTGATATTTTCTGTAACCTATGACAGTACAATTGTGTTGGGAATAGCTGCTATTTCAATGTTGGTTTTTTCTCAAGGGTTTTTTATCAATCATCCTAATGAAGCAAGAGTGATAGAATTTTTTGGTCATTATATTGGAACTTATTTTAAACCAGGAATGTTTATCACAATCCCATTTACAAACAAACATGTCATTTCTCTAAAATTTCAAAATATCAACACAGAAAAAATAAAAGTGAATGATGCAAATGGAAGTCCAATAGAGATTTCTGCAGTAATTGTTTGGAGAGTAAACAGCCCTGCAAAGGCGTATTATAATGTTAACAACTATCAAGAATTTGTTTTTGTGCAAAGTGACTCAGTAATAAGAGAGTTGGCAAGCAATTATCCGTATGACAGCGAAAGCGATGAGGAGTCTTTACGTAAAAATTCTGATAAAATTTCAGATGAATTGCGGTCAATGTTACAACAAAGATTAGATATTGCGGGAATTGAAATTACGGAAGCAAGAATATCACACTTAGCATACGCATCGGAAATTGCGCAAGCGATGCTAAAACGCCAACAAGCACATGCTATCACCTCTGCAAGAAAGCATATAGTGCAAAATGCAATAGTCATTGTTGAGGAAATAATAGCTCATTTCGAAAAAAATAAAAGCATACAATTGAATGGAAAGCAAAAGGTTCAATTGATAAATAATCTGCTAGTTGCACTAATCTCTGAGCAAGATGCACAACCAACGATTAGCTTGGATAATAATTAGCATAAAAGCCCAACGAGTGTTGGTCGTTTTAATTTTTTGATGATAGACTAAATGATGTTATATGTACGTTAGGGGTGCCCTAAAAAAGCTGAGAGTATTAACCCTTTGAACCTGATATTGTTAGCAAGCGTAGGAAGATGTATGCACATAAATATTGAAGAATGCTTTGGTTTCATTGCGTTAATTACATCTCTAATTGGGTTATTACCTCAAGTGTATAAAGCATACGTCACTAAACTTACTCGCGATGTATCGATGCTGATGTTAGTGAACTACCTTACTTGTTCATTATCTTGGATTGGCTATGGTTTTTACCAGGGCTCAATTTTTGTGGTGCTTAGCAATATTGCTGGATTAGTGGTTAGTATAACATTGACCTTACCCAGAAAAAGTAGAGAGAAAGTTAAGACGTTTTTTCAAAGAGGTGTAATATGACAAATAGAAGAGAATACACAGCAGAATTTAAATTAGAAGCTGTTAAGCCGATTAAAGAAACAGGTCAAGCAAGTACAAAAATAGCAAAAGATCTAGGTATAGATGGCAGTATGTTAAGTAAATGGGTAAGAAAATATGATGGAAAAATGTCTGAGGCATACGCATTTCCAGGCAAAGGAAAGTTAGCTCCTTACGACAAGGAAAGATTTGATTTAAAAAAAGAGCTGGCAAGGATAACAAGAGAAAGGGACATTTTAAAAAAAGCCCTGGGGTATTTTGCCAAACAAAAAGAGTAAAATATTC
>JAITXQ010000044.1 GCA_031284675.1 Rickettsiales bacterium
ATTATGATTTGAGCCTATCAGAAGGGTGTCATGAAAGTAGCTGACACTTGGAATCCAGGAATTTTTCAATTGGATCTTGAGTTAGCTGTATCTAATCTTTTTTTCTCAATATACCTACATATCAGGATGGACAACTCATATAGAATTAACATTGGTATTGCAAGCCCTACTTGGCTTAATACATCAGGTGGAGTTAAAATTGCAGCGATAATAAAAATTATCACTATTGCAATTCTACGTTTGCTTGACAAACTTTGTGCAGTGAGTAGCCCAACTCTCACCTAATGTGAGTATGACTGGAATTTGAAATGCAGTACCAAATGCAAACATGAATTGGAGAACAAGGTCTAGATATTCACTAACTGATGGCATAAACTCTATCGGTATACCGAAGGATTTACCACTATGTTCAAAAGTGATAAAAAACTTCCAGGCTAAAGGAAATATATAGTAATAGACTACAGTAGCTCCCATTACAAATAAAACCGGTGTTGCAATTAAGTATGGCAACAACACTGCCCTTTCGCTTTTATATAATCCAGGTGCTAAAAACATATAGAATTGCCATCAAACACAGGAAAATAAAAGTGCACTCATTATTGCAACTCTGAGATACACAAAAAATGCTTCTGTCAGATATGAATTGCTTATCTCTTGTATAATAAGAAATTAGATTCTTAAGTAAAATACTTAATAAATTTCTTTGTCATTTCAGTGCATCAAGCTACTCGAGTGACAGATGTTCTTGACTTGCGTGCTTTATACCTCTAAAATTTTTATTTTCAGCCCTATCTATAATGTCAGTAACAGTACTAAGTATATTTCAAATAATATTGGTTGTTGTGTTAGTAATTTTAGTGCTCTTGCAGCCACCTGGTAGTAACTCACTAAGTGGTTTTAGCAGCTCGCAACATGGGCTCAATTCGATGATTCCGGTGAAATCTTCTGCAAACCCACTCAGCAAAATAACGGCTATAGTTGCTGGATTGTTTATTATAAATACGTTGCTATTATCAGGATTATGTTCAAAAGATGTACATAAAAAATCGATTGCAGAGAAAATTATATTAGAAAAAAAACAAGAAAACGAATCTACTTCTGTTCCCTTTGAAAATTAATGAAAGAAGCTAAATTTATCTTTGTAACAGGTGGGGTTGTTTCATCACTTGGTAAGGGTTTAGTTGCTTCAAGTGTTGGTGCGCTTCTTCAAGCTCACGGCTTTAAAGTCCGTATCAGAAAACTTGATCCATATCTAAATATTGATCCCGGAACAATGAACCCAACTCAGCACGGAGAGGTATTTGTTACCGAGGATGGTGCTGAAACTGATTTGGACTTAGGGCATTATGAGCGTTTTACTGGAATTAAAGCGACTAAGGATGACAATATAACAACTGGTAAGGTGTATTACGAGTTATTAAAGAAAGAAAGGCATGGTGATTATCTGGGTAAAACT
This sequence comes from Rickettsiales bacterium, assembly GCA_031284675.1. GTDB lineage: Bacteria > Pseudomonadota > Alphaproteobacteria > Rickettsiales > Anaplasmataceae > Wolbachia. Next base: position 1,457 of record JAITXQ010000044.1, read on the forward strand.
GTGCAAGTTATTCCTCATGTAACAGATTTAATCAAGTCGTTTATTTTTAATAGTACAGAAGGTTTAGATTTTGTAATATGTGAAATAGGCGGAACTGTGGGTGATATTGAAAGCCAACCGTTTTTAGAGGCCATACGCCAAATTAGTTATAAATTAGGAAAACAAAAAGTTATTCTTATACACCTAACTTTAGTGCCATATCTTGCTGCAGCGCAGGAATCAAAAACAAAACCAACGCAACATTCAGTTCGAGAATTAAATTCTGCAGGGTTACAACCAGATGTTGTATTATGCCGCAGTGAGAGAGAAATTTCCGATAATCAAAAAGAGAAAATAGCTAAGCTTTGTAATGTTTCTTTATCTAATGTGATACCTGCTCCTGATGTAAGTAATATATATGAATTACCAGTTTTGTATAATCAGTGTGGGCTTGATGCGCAAATTTTGGAGCACTTTCATTTAAGTAAGCCGAAGCCAAATCTTGCTGGATGGGGTAAAATAGTGCACTCTATAAGACACCCAATACAGGAAGTTACTGTATCTATAGTAGGTAAATACACCGAATTCCCTGATGCATATAAATCTTTATTGGAAGCACTAACTCATGGTGCAATTAGTAATAAAATTAAAGTAAAGATAAATTGGGTTAACTCAAGAGAGAAGGATAAAAAACCTATAGAAGAGAAATTACAGAATTCTCATGCAATCCTTGTCCCAGGGGGTTTTGGTGACGATGGAGTGGAGGGTAAAATCTTAGCAATAAATTACGCTCGCACAAATAATATCCCATTTTTTGGAATATGCCTTGGCATGCAGCTTGCAGTTATTGAGTTTGCTCGTAACGTTGTTGAGCTTGAAGATGTACACTCTGAAGAATTTTGTACCTGTAAACATCCAATCATTAAGTTAGCTGGTAGCCAAAGTGCTGATCTTGGTGGAACCATGAGACTTGGAGCGTACAAATGTAATATAAGCCCAAATTCCAAAATGGCAGATGCGTATGGTAGTGTCACTATTTCAGAAAGACACAGGCACAGGTACATAATTAACTCAAGTTATAAAGATGATTTAGAAAAAAATGGACTGATGTGTAGCAGCATATCAGAAGATGGAACGTGTATAGAGGCAGTAGAGTTAGAAAGTCATCCATGGTTTATCGGTGTGCAATTTCATCCAGAATTTCAATCAAAACCATTTTCTTCTCATCCTCTTTTTGTATCATTTATTAAAGCAGCTATTGATAAAAAACCTGATAAAATTTAATAAATGAGATTAATAGATGGGTAAAGGTAGACAACTTGCGGGAGATAAAAAAATTAAAAAAAGAAAATTGTATTTGTTGCAAATAAGTGTCTAGTGTTTAAATATCGATATATGGAGCTTGCCATAGAGCAAGCTAAACTTGCTCAGAAAAATGGTGAGGTGCCAATAGGGGCTATAGTAGTAAATAAAAATAATGTGATTGCTTCTGCATACAACATGACTATTATGTCTAATGATCCAACTGCACATGCGGAGATATTAGCAATCAGGCAAGCATCTGCAACTTCAAGACTATGTGATGCTGACATGTACGTAACATTAGAACCGTGCCCGATGTGTGCTCAAGCTGTCTCCTTTGCAAGAATTAAACGATTGTACTTTGGAGCTTACAATCCAAAAGGTGGAGGGATTGAGAATGGTGCTAAAATATTTCAATTTTGTAACCATATACCTGAAGTTTATGGTGGGGTATTAGAAACAGAATGCTCCTTTTTGTTAAAAGATTTTTTTGAGAAACTAAGGACCTAACTTAGGCTACGGTATAAATTTAAGAAAAAACCTGAGGATTTTCATCAATTAAATTTTTTATCTTGTGGTTTTATTTGCAATATTGCTACCAGACTGATCAATAAGCAAAAGATTATATAGAGTCCAGCTACAAAGTTTATTTGAGGAAATGTTACAGTCAACCAAATACACACCATAGGAGTAAATCCTCCGTGTAACGCATAAGAGATATTACGTGATAAGCTTACACCACTAAACCTAACATTGGTGGGAAAGAGTTCAGATGCAACTATTCCTATAGGATTTATACCCCTTTCTATTATAGAAAGAGCCATTATGCCCAGCATAATTACAAGGTAACTTTTATAGTAGTATGCAATGGATAATATTGGACAACATAGTACCATTGTAATTACTATAAATAAGATTGCAGTACGCTCTTTCCCCACTTTATCAGCCAACATTCCAAGCGCTATTGAAGATATTGGTATTAATATACTGGTTACAATCAACACAATTTCGTTGATATATGTTGTTGCATACACCTCAACTGATACTATTTCTTTTGCAAGCGTTCGAAGAAATATGGTAAATCCAACAGCAACATTAACGGGTACAGATATTAAAACAGCAAGTGTAAGAACCTTCTTGTGGCGTTTTACCAGTTCTATTGCTGATAAACTAGATAAATTTCTTTGTTTTCGATTTTCTTCATATGCTGGAGTTTCCCCCAGTGTATATATATTATATGCGCTAATTAACCCTAAAACAGCTGAAAAAGTAAACGGCAGTCTCCAACCCCAGGCGTTAAAATCAGTGGTTTTTTTGCAGATGATTATTATCACTACGGAAAGTAAGATGCCAATAGAGCGACCAAAACTTATTATTCCAAAAAACATTCCTAGTTTTTTTTTCTTATTAGATAAATGTTCTATGAGATAAACAGAACTGCCTCCTTGTTCAGCGCCGAGTGCAATTCCTTGTGTTACATGGATTGCAAGAAGCAATATAGTGGCAGTTATATCTATTTGATTATAACTTGGAATGAATGCGATTAGACTAGATGGAATCGATATCAGCAAGATAGCAATTGGTAACGCTATCTTCCTTCCATATCTGTCACCAATGTGACCAAATATGAATGCGCCAAGTGGCCTTACCATAGCACCCAGCCCTGTTATTCCAAATAATTGCAGTATGTTGTAGTAAGCATCTTTTGCAAAACAAAACTCTCTGCTGATTATGTTAATCAAATCAATAAAGAGCATGTGATCATACCATATTGTAACTCTGCAGAGTATGTTTGATATCAACACCCTTGTTTGGTGACTGTACACTAAATTTAATTTGTAAATATTTGCTTATTTCATTATGGCTGCTTTTTGGGATTTTGCAACCTAAGCGTATGGAGTTGACTTTTTGCCATAATATACGATAATTACAATGTTGTTAAAATTAGGGGTAAGATTATGATAGGATATGTGCAGTGGAAAGAAATATTAAGTGCAATTAATGAGGAAGAAGGTTTAAGTAAAGATAACGTAATTGAAAGAATAGAAAAAGCATTAGGAAGTAGGTTAATTAAACTAGCAAGTCAGTTAAGTGGAACCCATGATCAGGAGCACAAGGCACTCCAGGAAAAGCTTACATCATGGAGGAAAAGTGAATTTTCATTGAATTATCAATTCGATAGTGATATAGGCACATTACTGCACATAGCTGCTAGAAATAACTATGTAAATATAATAAAGTCCCTGAAGGACAAGGGTGCAGATATTAATATACAGAACGAGCGTGGAAATACTCCCTTACATGAAGCTGTTGAAAGTGGCTGTAAAGAAGTGGTACAGTCTCTAATAGAAAATGGAGCAGATGTAAATGCAAAAACTGAAAGGAGTGAAGACACTCCTTTGCACTTTGCTCGTAATGCAGAAATGATAGAACTTTTAATAAAAAATGGAGCGAGTGTTAATGAAAAAAACAAATATAGACTTGTCCCTTTACATAATGCAGTTGAGTGCAAAGTAGATATAGTAGGATGGTCAATAAAAAAAATGTTCAACGTTATTGCTCGAGATAAAGATAAAAACACGCCTTTACATAACGATGACCATATAGATGCAGTAATTACAAGCAGAAGAGATTAATATTAATGCAGCAAATGAAAATGGGCTGACTTCTTTACATTTAGCTGTAACACGCGGCTGTACAGGCAATGGCGTCAACTTAAGGAAGCGATTATGTGTAAAATTTCTCTCTAAAATTTTTACCATTAAATTATCCAAAGAGTTAAAGAAAAAACGCTGTTGTTTCTATGAAAAAGTTTAA